>CBEVGD010000009.1:0-28687 GCA_965549355.1 uncultured bacterium
GGCGATACCCTGATAAAACCACTTGCATTCCAGGTAATTATTTTATCTGCTTTTGACTTCTCTGCCGCCCACAGGATCAGCCCATCATAGCTTGCTCCGCCTGAAATACTATTTTTTTCAAGGGAGGCAAGCAGGTCAATATAATCTTTTGAGCTATAAGTAATAAGTTTAAAACTATTAAGGATGTTCTCCTTGATAAGCTTAAGGGCAATATCTGTGCTTATTCTTGGGCTCAGCGGAAGCCTGGTAATGACCGAGTATACCTCAATAAGTGAATGGACCGAGATAAGACCTTCGATTTTTTTCTTCACTGCCTTTTGAAGCCATGGCAAGGATCTTTTATGTTCGGGATGAGAATTTATAAATGCCGCGACTATTACATTCGTATCAAATAAGACTTTCATATCTCTATATCCCTCAATATTCTCCTTATTCTCTCTTCCCTATCTCCTTTAAGAATATTTTCCAGGGACCCTACAGGCTCGGAACATACTACCAGAACACCGTCTCTCTTTTCGATAAAGGGTTTACTTGTCCCGGATTTGATGATGATCTCATCATTGTCTGTGGTATTGATCTCGATCTCAGAATTCTTTGAGATCCCAAATTCATCCCTTATCTTTTTTGGGATCACCATTCTTCCAAAATTATCTATTTTTGTTTTAAACTTCATTATCATCTATTTTGCAGGTGATTAAAATTATTAACTATTGCCATTATATTATGGCAATTGGCAATTTACAATGGCAATTTATAATCACCTATCCTGCCCGAAGATATCAATGTTTATTGGTAATATTTTAAAATCTCTATTTCACCCTTCAGCCCCTGCATTACTCCCTCAGCCATTGCCTGGAGTTCATCTTCTCCGGGGTATATAAGTATATTCTTTGTTATAAACTCTACGCAGGGGATAATAAGTTGTACAAATGTCTTTGAATCAGCCTTAGCCAGCCATAAAAGAAGAGGCCGCCTCTCTGTGGGAGAGACAGCCTTATTTAGGGGGTGCTCTGAGGAGTAGTGGTGCTATGTGTGTCTTATCTATATATGATATGATCAATTTAATTCATTCTATATTCTCACAATCTAAAACCCGGTCTAAAACTTCTCTTACTGCCCATGTTTAATTTTCTCGGGCCAATCTCTGGAAATAAATATCTAAGCTCGAGATCATTTTCTTCGGCCCAATCTTTAAGTTCTTCTCTCATTTCCTTTACTGCTTCCCTTGCTTCAAAGACTTTCATATTTTCCAGCTCTTCTCTGAAGGCTTCCATCTCCTCTTTCTTCTCAAGGATAGCTTTTTTCTGGTCACCGGTGATCTTTTCATCTTTTACAAGCTCGTCCAGCCTTTCTTCAAACCTTTCTTCTATCCCGGATCTTCTTTCTTTCTTCAATTCCTCAAGAAAATCCTTTACTTCATCAATATCAAGACCAAATTTCTCTGCGATCCTCTCAAGAATAGGCGCATGGCCGCTTCCATTATTTTCAAGAGAATCGGCATTTAACTCACCGGTACAGGCCATTCCCATAATCGAGAAGAGTACCAGACCAGCAATCAGAGACATAATCATCTTTACACTTTTTCTTTTCAATTTTTCCTCCTTTTCTCAAATTTAAAAATATACAAGCATAACTATAATCATATTTATACAATATCAAACTGAGAGAAAGCTTAAAAAAAGCTGTTTTAAAGGATTTTTTTAAATTATTTATTATGTCAGGGGAAGTCTTGCAGTAAATGTAGAGCCGGATCCCGGTTTACTGGACACGTTTATGGAACCGTGATGAAGCTCGACTATTCTTCTGGCCACAGGAAGGCCGAGCCCGAAACCTGATATCCTGTTTTTGGATCTCGAACGGTCCACCCTGTAGAAGCGGTCAAATATATGGGGGATATCTTTCCGGTCTATGCCCTCCCCGGAATCACTTACTTTTATTACCGCATTTTTTCCGTCATCTGTGATACTTAAAGATATGCGGCCCTCTTCGGGAGTATATTTCAATGCATTGTCCATAAATATAAGTATTAGTTCCTCCATGCTTATGAAGTCTGCATTTATATATATATCACTTACTTCAAGCTCAAGATCGATTTTTTTCTTATCAGCAATCGCTTTAATTTTTTTGTGGACCTGTTCCGCAGACTCGCCTAAATTGACTCTTTCGAATTCAAGGACCCTCCTGCCTTTCTGGTACTGGGCAAGATGAAGGAGATGCTCTGATAACATTTCAAGGCTTCCAATATCCTCAAGATTATCCTCAAGTATCTGCCTTGCCTCCAGTGCCGACATCTTTTTGTCTCTAAGCGCCACTTCGGTAGAGGTCTTTAAGGCGGCTAAAGGTGTCCGAAGTTCATGAGAAGCATCTGATACAAACCTGTTCTGCTCTTCCACCATTTCTTCTATCGGCCTCAGCGTCCTCCCTGCAAGAAAATACCCTACAAGCAGGGAGATGATAAATATGCTGCCATTGGCAAAGATCAGCATAAAGAATACCCTCTGCTTGGCTATCCTGAGATCATTTTGCAGCAGCACTTTTAATGCAGGCGGCATCTTTTCCAGATTTTTCACATTATTTTTTATCTGGTTTTCAATATTTATATAGCGCCGGTTAAGATCAGTTGCGATGGTCCTGTAAATGACAAAGCTAAAAGTGAGGCTGATCACCATTATGGCTAAAACATACCATGCAGTTATCTTAAATCTGGCAGATCTAAACATTAGATCCCCCTCTTATCCGGTAGCCAAAACCCCTTACAGTTTCTATCAGCGGCTTCTTCCCTCTGAATGGTTTTTCTATCTTATTTCTTAGATATCTGATATATACTTCAACAGTGTTTGGAAGTATATCTGCATCATAGTTCCAGACATTTCCCATTATCTGATCCTTAGTAAGGACCATGCCCTTGTTTTTGAGGAGGAACTCAAGCAAAGCATATTCAGTCTTTGAAAGCTTTATGGCTCTGCCCGCTCTTTTGACCTTATAGCTTACTGTATCCAGCGTGAGATCACCGACAGATAGTACCGCTCCCAGAGATCTTCTCGGCCTTCTGGATAATGCTTTTATGCGCGCCAGAAGCTCTTCGAAGGCAAAAGGCTTAGTAAGGTAATCATCGGCACCACAGTTGAGCCCTTCGACCCTATCCTTGATCTGGCCCCTTGCAGTCAGCATCAGTATTGATGATTGGATATTTTCTTCTGTTCTGAGTTTTCTGCAGATCTCCATCCCGTCCATCCCGGGAAGCATAAGGTCGAGGATAATAAGGTCATAATCCTGTATCAGGGCCATTCCCATTCCATCAGTACCTTCATATGAGACATCAGCGGCATAGGATTCCTGCTCAAGGCCTTTCTTTATGGAATCAGCGAGCCTTTTTTCATCTTCTATTATTAGAATGCGCATACAGGATATATTATAGCAGTTTACTGAGAAGAAACTGAGAATAAATAAAGGCCGGCAAATCAGATCTTCCAGACAAATATCCCTACAATGCCGGCCCTTATTAAATCTTTTAAAAAGATTATTTTGATTTGCCTGTCTTAACACTTCCTCTGGGTATAGGAGTTACTCCGGCAGCTTCTGTGACTACAGTCTGTACTTTGTCTGTATCCACAAGTATTTTCGTATTCTCTTTAAGAGAGATCTCGACAGCTTCTATCTTCTTCAGGGTCTGGGCATTGCCGACAAAATATTTTTGGGCTGCTTCATTAACAACCTTTATCTTCGCAGCGTCAGCATCAGCTACCAGTTTTATTGCTTCAGCTTTTCCTTCAGCAGAAAGTACCAGTCCCCGCCTTACACCTTCAGCTTTCTTGATCTCTGCCCTCTTTTCACCATCGGCTCTGGTCTCCGTAGCAGTGGCCATATCCATAGCTGCTATTTTTTCCTGTTCTGCTTTTACTACTTTATTCATGGCATCCTGTACATCAGCCGGAGGCTCGATCTTCTGGATCTCTACCCTGAGCACCTCAACACCATAGCTTTTGGTTTCTTTATCCAGGACCTTTTCAACCCTTTCATTAATATCGCCTCTCTTTTCATTTGCATCGGTCAGGGTCATATTCCCGATGACCGCCCTCAGGGTGGTCCTTGCAAGGCTTGTAAGCTGAGCCCTGTGGTTATCTACATTATACATGCTTGCCTTTACATCTATTATCTGATAGTAGACCACTGCATCTACTTCCGCATTCAGCTTGTCTTTGGTGATAACCATCTGGGGCAATACATCTACCATCTGTTCTGTAATATTGACTTTGTACATCTTGTCTACATTAGGGATGATCCAGGTAAGTCCTGCTTCCTTTAATCTCCGGAATTTACCGAATCTTTCGATAACGCCTCTCTCAGTGGGCCGAACCGTTCTAAACCCGGCAAAGACGATAATAAGCACTCCTGCAACAATAAGTGCAATAGCCATGGTATTAAGCCTCATAAGAAACAATACTATGCCTGCTATTATTGGCAGAATTCCAATCATAAGCATTTCTCCTCCTTTTTCAATTTTTAAAAATATTAATCTAAAGAATATTTGGGCCGGTATAAAAGGTCCAGCTGACTTTTTATACTACCTAAGCTATTCTATCAAAAATAGTAATCAAACTAAAACTCTTTCCTGACATATGCAAATAGAGATACCCTTATAGAAATAAACACCATAACCGCCATTATTCCCAAAAGCACTATCAGCGCCAGTGAAACTCCATATTACCGACACCGGGACACAATCAGGCAGATGTCAAATTTTTTTATTTTTATGGATTAAACTATATTGTTAGAGAAATTCTCATAAGGTCCAGGTCTCTTATGGGCTGCCATGTCAAACATATTATTGCCACTAATCAAAATTTTTATATAAAATTTGACATTTAGCTATATTGATATATTATTGTTATTCATTAAATATAAGGCAAAGAAGCCTTACTGATTGCATTGAAGCACAAAATTTTATTGGCATTATAGCCGGTAATTGTTTTGTGTTTTTTTATTTTGTATTAATAAATTATTACAGGGAGTATCAAGATGAGTTATTCAAAAATCAATGCCTCAACGGCAACAGGAACTAAAAATTTATATGGAGATAATATTAGTCCCTTTAGCGGCATGTGCGTTACCTGCAGCGAGGGCTGCCCTGGACTATGCGAAGTTGGTAAATCTTCTTATCGAAGTGCTGAAGTGATCTATCCTCAACCATATGGTGATATTACTGCAGCTTCACAAAAAGATTATCCTATAGATTATTCCCATTTTAATATTATGGGAACTGCATTTGGGGCTCACGGCATAGAAGAAGATAGCGATAAGGCTGTTTTTACAAATGTCAAACTAGAAACTACCATAGGAAAAAACAAAGACATAAAACTAAAACTCCCCTTTATAATACCTGGTCTTGGTTCAACGGATGTTGCCAGGAAAAATTGGGAGGGCCTTGCAATTGGTTCAGCCATATCAGGAGTTATCTTAACTATTGGTGAAAATGTCTGCGGAATCGATCCACAGTCTCAATTTGATAGCAATGGTAAAATCATTAAATCACCTGAGCTTATTAAAAGAGTTAAACTTTATAAGGATTGGCAGCAGGATGGATATGGCGCAATCGTTGTTCAGACTAATGTAGAAGATAGCAGATTTGGTGTTTTAGAATATGCCATCAAAGAATTAGGCGTAGAGATAGTTGAGTTAAAGTGGGGTCAGGGCGCCAAAAATATTGGCGGGGAAATAAAAATAGATGATCTTAACCGGGCAATTGAGATTAAAAATAGAGGCTATATCGTTTTGCCGGATCCGCTTGACCCGGATATTCAAAAAGCTTTCAAGCATGGAGATTTTAAAGAATTTGAAAGACATTCCAGAATAGGCATGGCCGGCAGAGAAGACTTTATGAATTCAGTTGAGCATCTTAGGAAAACCGGTGCCAAACATATATTTTTAAAAACAGGTGCTTACGGAGCTGCTGATCTGGCAAAGGCTATCAAATATTCCTCTGAAGCCGGCATAGACCTGCTGACAATCGATGGAGCCGGCGGAGGTACCGGGATGAGCCCATGGAGAATGATGAATGAATGGGGTATTCCTACTGTTTATCTACAATCAATGGCATATGATTTTGCAAAAATATTGGACGATAAGGGTAAATATGTTCCCGATATGGCTATTGCGGGAGGTTTTACTTTAGAAGATCAAATATTTAAGGGTCTGGCTCTTGGCGCTCCCTACTTCAAATTGGTAGGAATGGCCCGTTCTCCTATAACTGCCTGTATGGTTGGGAAGACACTTGCCGGCAAAATAGATAGTGGAACGCTTCCTAAATCTATTGAAAAATACGGTAGTGATTTAGAATCAGTATTTGTGGAAGTAACTGATTTAAGGAAAGAATTTAAAGATAGAGCTGATGATATTCCCGGTTCAGCAGTAGGACTGTATAGTTATTATAAGAGACTGGAACAGGGTCTGCAGCAGTTTATGTGCGGAGCCAGAAAATTTGCCCTGAATTATATAGACCGGGGTGACATCCTGTCGCTCACTAAAGAGGCTGCTTCGGCTTCCGGCATACCTTATCTTATGGATTATGACAGCAAGGAGATAGAAGATATACTGAAATAAAATATAGAGAGGGTGGAAATAAATAAGATACTTATAAAAGATAACTGAAGAAGCCCTTTAAAAGAATAGGTTTTATATGAAGTCCAATACAAAATCATCTAATTTGTATTTAACTATCTTTATTATGTCTCTATCGGTCCTATTATTTTTTTCAACAGAGTGCAGTATCGCTAATAAAGGATCTGACAATAACTCAGAGATCGATATCTCTGTAGAAGAGAGTATTGATGTTCCGCAGGATAATAAAAAGTTACCTGAGAAAAAAACCTTAAAAATCTTAACACAGAATACTATGCTGATCCCATTTAACTTTATCGCCCCGGCATTCAATGAGCGTACCGGCTGCATCATCGATTTGATCCTGAAGGATTATGAAATAGTATGCCTGCAGGAAGTATTTAGCGGAAACAGCCAGAATAGAATTATTTCTTCATGGCATGATATGATTTATCGGGACGCAAAAAATGAGGGATTTAGCCAATGGCAGACCGACTATTTTAATAACTGGTATAACTTACTCCCTGACAGGGATGCGGATATATGGCATCCTCTCATTGAAGCTCAAAGCGTGGACGGGCTTGTAAATAATAATAATTTCTGGGGTGTAAAAGTATTGGACAGGAAAGTCAATGATGTCGAAGCAAGGCTGATATGCAGCCCATATTATATTATGGGCCCTGATAGAGGAAACTTAAATATTAGACAGGATGGAGGTCTGGTAATCCTATCAAAATATCCGATAATAGAATGCAGTGCAATGACCTACTCATCAAGCAGCGGTACTGACAGGCTGGCCAGCAAAGGCGCAGTTTATGCTTGTATTCAGATCGACCCATCCGCTGATGATTATATTCATGTATTTAATACGCATATTCAATCCCATGATTATAGTAATTCCAGACTGGCACAGATACGCGAGCTATTGGATTTTATTTCTGAGATTATAAGATCAGATAAAGACTATATCCGTCCAATACTTATTGCTGGCGACTTTAATGTAGCAGCGGGAAAGAATGATAATTGGATGGAGCTTGCCGATATAGCTCCGCCCGAAACAGAAAAAGCCAGAGATAGTGAATATTTGGATAAAGAGACTCTGGAATATGTAAAATTTAAAGAAATAATGGATGACTTTCCTTCCAACTCTTTAGATACGGTCCGCCAGATAGATCTAATGGACAGCTGGCAGGAATTAAATCCAATAGATCCCGGCTTTACATGGATCGGAAAGGACTGGATCACCGGCAGCAATAATTCATATGGTGATATTGGCAATCAAGTAGCCGTAGAAAATGGCGGACCTCAGCGGATCGACTATATATTCTATTCCAGTGGGACCGACAATCTTTATCTTGAACCCATATCTATATCTCTTGTCCCGGATAACCCCGGGCTATTGTATTGCTTTGACAGGAAGCCTAAAAATAGCGGTGCATCATATGAATGTGAAAAAATATCTTTAGAGAATAATTGTTCATATAAAAGCTATACTGTCTCTGATCATCTTGGACTTGAATTAAACTTTGAAATTGGTATAAATAAATAACTATTTTTCAAAAACGATAAAGATGAAAGGCCGGATGATATCCCGGACAAAAGATTACTATATATTGATAATTTAAGGGTCCTTCTTATAATTCTTGTAGTTATGGTCCATGCCGCAGCAATATATGGACCTATTAGATTCTGGCACTATCATCATAGAAGCTATAATCATTTGAAGTTATCTTTTAACATTTGCAGTTCTTCCTCTTCTCCATCATTTAAAACATTATATGTCCTTCCCTTCCAATAGATTCCGATATTGAAACGGAATTGAAATACTGAATTTACTGCCATGGATAGAAGGTACATGACTGAAAACGGATGAAGCAGCACATCAACAGCTTTCATCTTAAATCTTATGGCAAGGATTATTCTTGTGACCATTACAAATATTGTCTGTAATATAATAATATTTGTAACCGCTAAAGGCCAGTCAAAAAGTATGGCAAGGGGCAGCATCACAAAGGGCATAAGGTACATAGCTGTAATCACAATCAGGGCTATAGAGAACATGGGAATACTATAATCAAATGCAGGAAATATTACCCTTGAATATCCATGCACCACTTCTTTAAAATTATGATACATCCTGCAATATAGATTACTACTTCCATTAAATATCATAAACTTAAATCCACACCTTTTGACCTGTTTGGAAATGATGACATCCTCCAGGATCTCTCCTTTTACAGACTCATGGCCGCCTATAGCTTTGTATACATCTTTTTTAAACAATATAAACTGTCCTATTGCAGTACAGAAAAGTGGATTTCTTGTTTTTCTTATCAGGGATAGAGGCATAAATCCCATTATCATAAAATTACCAAATGGCACCATCATCCTTTCATGTATGGTGACCATTATTTGTTTGGCAAAGATAGATAGCGCATCCACCCTGTATTTTAAAAGGCAGGCAACAGAAGAGGCTATGGAAGTAGGAAAATGAAGAGTATCGGCATCTATAAATGCCAGATACTCACCATTTGCGTATTCCGAAAGCTGCTGGCAGGCATAGGATTTGCCCAGCCATCCCCTGGCAAGCGGTTTCCCGTGATAAAGCTTTACGCGGTCATCTCTCTTAGCTATCTTTTTAACTATCTCCGCGGTCCCGTCGGTAGAATTATCATCAAGTACCAGTATTTCAAGATTTGAATAATCCTGTTTGAGTAGAGAATTGATACATCTCTTTATATTATCCTGTTCGTTTCTGGCAGGAATAAGGACCGATATCAGAGGATTCTCCTTAAGAAAGCTGTCAGGAAGTTTGTGCTTTATAGTATCTTTGAACAGAAAATTATTTATAATAAAATTTATCATTATAAATAATAGAATAATTGCCACTATATATTGATATAGTAAAAAGAGACTCATATCGCCCCGTCGATTTTAATATGATTAGTATTATAACACAAAAGGGCCATATGGCATTATTATGCTAATTTAAAAACAATCACCAAATATTCCAACATTATTTATGAAAGAAGCCCATAAATATAAAAGCCATAAAAATAAATCATAAAAGAGTCCAAACAATTGGAAAAAGATCTGGATATTGAATAGTTATAGATATCCTAATAAGTATACAGCCTTCCATATGGCCTGTGAGAGAAAGGTATTAGCTTTATAAAATCTTCTGTTATTATTTTATTCATATCTGCTGAGAAATACCTGCAGTAATTTTTTATATATTTATCAAGGATATCGATGTCTATATCATCCAGGTCCATCTTTTTTACCTCTTTCCCCAGCTTACAATCGGCTATATCTCCCCTTATGTATATGGTCCCGCCATGCATGCCTGTACCGACATGATCACCTACCATCTGATCTGTTCCTGCATATGGGAAATGATCAAGTTTTTGCCTGTAGAGCCCCAGAAGGATTATTATCCCTCCTGCCATATATTCACCAGGAAAATTACCCGTGCTTCCACCAATCACTATGACCGGTATCTTATCCTGATAGGATTTCATATGGATGCCGCACCGGAACCCCACATTTTTTTCTATATATATCTCTCCACCCCTCATGGAATAACCTGTAACATCACCCACATCACCATGAACTATGACTTTACCTGCATTCATAGTGTTCCCGGTGCCATCCTGTCCATTTTCAAATACCTCAATCGTGGGTCCGTCCATAAAAGCTGCAAGATCATTCCCCGGGATACCCATTATATTTATAATATGATCTTCTTTGAGACCATTACCGATATATCTCTGTCCAAGGACATTCTCCAATGTAAGTTCTATTTTTCCATTTACTTTTTCAACACTGTCATAGGATTGTCCCAGTATATTTCTTATCTGTGCATTAAGCTCCCTGTACGGCAGGTCTTTTGCATCGATCGCCAGTTTCATACCTCTATTCCTTCCCCCACCACCAGGTGTTTTTTATAGTCTGCAGGAAGATGTATTATTCCAAAATCTTCTCTGAATATATTTTCCTTGACCCCTGAAAGGTCTATCCTGTTTCTGATGAGTCCGCAGTATATCCCTGCCCTTTCAATATTTCCTACCATTATTATCCCAATCACTTTATTATCCTTTATGACAATTTTCTTGTATATATCCTCATTTGGCCTGAATTCTTTTTTTATCTCGGTGCTATCCCCCGCAGAAGGATTTGTAATTCCCATAGATATGGAAGGGATCCCAAGGATCTCTACTGAATTCATAAAAAATCCACCCTCATATATAGTCTCACTGCCAGTCATATTTTTCCCTGCAATATCTCCCTGTCTTACTGCCAGCGGCCATATAGCAATATTTCTGTTTTCTTCAAGCAGCATGTCTTTTCCCTCTATTATGTCTCCTGAAGCATATATATTCTCTACCGTGGTCTGCATCTTTTCATTTACGATTATTCCCCGCCCGGCCTTTAATATATCTTTATCTATAAAAGATATATTAGGAATCACGCCTATGGCCATTATAAGGAGCCTGCACTCATTTTCCTCACCATCCTGCAGCCTATACCCGCTTATCCTTTTGTTATCAATAAATATCTTATCTATTGTATTGTTTTTATATATCCTGCTTCCCTTTGATTGGATAGCATTTTCTATAATAGATGAAGCCTCGCTGTCAAAAGTAGCAGCAAGCACCCTATCGGCAAGTTCGATAATATTTATATTTATCCCGATCTCCAGAAATGCTTCTGCAGATTTGAGCCCTATAAGTCCGCCGCCCAGAATAGTCGCACTGTCTATCTTGTTTTTCTTTATATAGTTCTTTATTTTTATAGAGTCTTCCAGTGTCGTTAGCGTGAAGATTCCCTCCACACTCTTATAGTTTGAACTGTCTATAGAGTACCCGCCCGGACTTTCCCTGTCCTGGTGTGTGCCGACCATTATCCCGGGAATCATAGGTTTCCCTCCGGCCGCTATCAGGAGCTTTCCATATTGTATTCTTTCTCCGCTATCGGTGGCTACTTCCTGATTGTCCGGATCAATAGCTTCGACCCTGGTTTCTGTAAAAAGCTCTATATTATTATCCCTGTAGAAATTCTCCGGTTTAAAGTTTATATCGTCCAGGTTTACCTTGCCGGCAAGATAGTGTGTGATCAAAGGCTTTGAATAATTTTTGTATTTTTCTTCTGTGAGGACCAATATGCGTCCCTCCCTATCTTTCTCCCTTATACTTCCGGCAGCAGCCAGTCCGGAAGCCGAATTGCCTATTATTAGATAATCCGCCACACTGGTGTTTCTTTTATTGTTTTGTTTTTTTCTAACCATTTTTTTTACTTCCACAGGATTCTTTTTCACTAACTTCCTTAAATTTCAATGCTTCATTGGGGCAATTTTTAACACATACAGGTATATCCTCGTCCTCGCAAAGATCGCATTTAGAGGCTATCTTCCTGGATGAGAGATCTCTTTTTATCACTCCATAAGGGCATACCATTATACAGCTCCAGCATCCTACACATTTTTCTTCATCACAGGTCACAACACCGGTATTCTCATTTTTTTTCATTGCTCCCGAAATACATGCCTCTACACATGGAGCATCCGCGCAGTGTCTGCATTGAATGGCAAAGGAATTATATCCTATCTCTTCAACCAGGACCCTCGGAAGCACCTCATTCATATCTTTTTTAAATGCCTTTATTATCTTCTTGCTCTTTGAATGCTTCACCTGGCAGTATATCTCACACAACCTGCAGCCAAGACAGTATTCTTCATCTATATATATCTTCTTCATTATTCATCACCACGGTTCCCCTGCATGTTTTATTCCCAAAATAGAAAGCTCCCGGTCGCTTAAGCTTATTCCCCGGAGGTGCTCCCTGTTTCCCCTGAGGCTTTCGACCGCATTTATACCTGCTCCTCCAAGCATCTCCTTTATTTCAAGGGACCAGGCCCTTAGCAGGTTAAGAAGCCTCCTCGTACCTATCTCCGGATTTAATCTCCTGGTAAGATAAGGATCCTGTGTAGCAATACCCCAATTACATTTCCCTGTATAACATTTCTGGCATAGATGGCATCCCATAGCAACAAGAGCTGCTGTTCCTATATATACAGCATCTGCACCAAGAGCTATTGCCTTCACGACATCTGAACTTGATCTGATGCTTCCTGCGGCCAGTATTGAAGCCTGATGCCTTATACCTTCTTCCCTGAGCCTTTCATCTATAGAGGCTACTGCGAGTTCAATAGGTATTCCGACATTGTCCCTTATTGCCTGCGGAGCCGCTCCGGTACCGCCCCTGAGACCGTCAATAGTCACAAAATCAGCACCTGCCCTGACTATGCCGCTTGCTATTGGAGCAATATTATGGACAGCCGATACTTTGACGCCTACTGGCTTTGTCCATTCTGTTGCTTCCTTCAGGGCATATATCAGCTGTGAAAGATCCTCTATGGAATATATATCATGATGCGGTGCAGGAGATATTGCATCTGTTCCTTCCGGTATCATCCTTGTATTGGAAATATCCTTTGTTACCTTCTCCCCTGGAAGATGTCCGCCGATACCGGGCTTTGCACCCTGTCCTATTTTTATCTCTATCGCCGCTCCCCTGTTCAGATAATCAATATCTACTCCAAATCTCCCGGAAGCTACCTGAACTATTGTGTTTTTAGCATATTTATATAGGTCCCGATGAAGTCCTCCTTCTCCGGTATTATAATATGTCCCGAACCGGGAAGATGCAGCCGCAAGGGATCTGCAGGCATTAAAACTTATCGACCCATATGACATTGCAGAAAATATTATTGGAGTCGAAAGCTCAAGCTGCGGAGACAGCTTTGTTTTAAGCCTTAACTTATTTCTTTTATTTTTCTTCTTATCTTTATTCAGGATCTTAATGTTCTCAAACTCAAGCTCCTGAGATTTCCTGCCTATAAAAGTCTTTATTTCCATCGGCTCCCTTAACGGATCGATGGAGGGATTAGTTACCTGTGATGCATTAAAGAGTATATGATCCCAATAGATCGGATATGGTTTATCGCAGCCCATAGCTGTAAGCATAACTCCCCCGGCATCAGCCTGTTTGTACAGATTCCTCAGATGCTGGGCGGACCAGTTTGCATTGGTTTTAAACTGGGTCTTCCTTTCCTTTATCTCCAGCGCTCCTGTCGGGCACATACTCTCGCAGCGGTGGCATCCGACACAGCTCTGGTCATCACTTACTATGCTGTCATCATCGCTATCGAAATCATGCACATCATTAGAGCACTGCCTGACACATACCTGGCAGGATATGCACTTCTTCGGATCCCTCTCTATTTTAAATTCTGATTCCGTTAATTTTAGAGCCATCTTTTTTCTTCACCTTTATATTCACTGCATAGAGCCATACATGATTTCTAAGCTTTTACAGCTTTGCTTTCCTTAAAATCCTTTTTTTTACTTGTCTTTAGCTTTCCGATCACCGGTTCGCCTCCTCCAGGCCTCCATATTGTTTCCGGCGATGGACATACCAGCTTTATCGGAGCCTCTTCGCTGGAGACATATAACCTGTCACCTTTTCTGGCTGCTACCATGGGCCTGAGTTTTATCCGGTCATTCAGAGCATACATAAAATCATTACTGCCGACAATTATGCTGAATGGTCCGTTAAGAAGAGCACTTCCATATAATATTCTTAAAGTCTTTGCCAGCTCCCTTATGTCTTCGGGCATCCTTTCTATCTCATTCCACAGGGGTGAAGCCAGTATAAGGTGTATCAGTTCAAGGTCGACTTTCTGTTTCCTCGCAATAAGATCAAAAAGATATATTATTACTTCTGTGTCAGTAGAACGCGTGCATTCATAGCCAAATCCGCTTACAAATCTTTTATTTGCTCCATATGAGGAAATCTCACCATTATGGACAACCGACCAATTGAGAAGCCCGAATGGATGCGCTCCTCCCCACCATCCTGTACTATTAGTAGGAAACCTTCCATGGGACGTCCATATATAGCCGCTATACTGCTCAAGCTTGAAAAAGTTTCCAATATCCTCAGGAAAACCTACTCCCTTGAATATCCCCATATTCTTGCCGCTTGATATTATATATGACCCTGTGATGCCGACATTGATCCGCATTACAAAATCTACGATAAAATCTTCCTCTATAAGCCTGAACTTTTTATTAACAGCAATATCTCCTGCAGAAATACTGCTATTATCTTTTTTTGAAGCTGCTGTACCCGTTGTTTTTAAGAAATATCTGTATATTATTGGAGGACTTTCGACCCCTTTTACTTTCCTGGTCGGGATCTCCTCGCTGAAGAGTATTTTAAAATTCTTATTTAATTCTTCTTCTGTCTGGACTTTGGCCACACTATCATCATAAAGTATGTGAAATGCCCAGTCATCCTTATACTGGGGGTATATCCCATATCCTGCAAAACCTCCTCCAAGACCATTTGATCTATCGTGCATAAGCCCTATACCATCAATTACATCGCTTCCGCTAAAGGTCCTGCCCGATTCATCCATTATACCGAATATGGCACATCCTGACGGGATCCTGTATCTGGAGAAATACTCCTGCGTTGACCGGTATTCTTTCCTGCTTAATTTTTTTTCTTTAAAATCCATATCTTTAACTGCCTTAAAATATTCCTTAAAATGAAAAACCCCCTTAAAACATCACTGTTATGTTTTAAGAAGGCTTCTTTACCTTCATTCACCAATACTTCCTTATACCGGCAAATTTATTTAATTTCGGGAATATTATATAAGCAGTAATTGTTTTTGTCAAAAACTTTTTTGACAAAAGCCCTGACTATTGACTGGTTATATCATGACAGCTTTATTATCGAAGCTGCCATGATATGATTTATTATTTATTATAGAATTTTTTCGTATCTTCCAGGGTCATAAGTTCGTATTCACCCGCATGGCCCGTGGTGCCAAGATCTTCCATCTTACCTTTTACTGTACGGTATACAGCTTCCCTCGCTTCACCGAAATATGATCTGGGATCAAAAGCAGCCGGATTATCATGCAGATACTTTCTTATTGCTCCTGTTATTGCAAGTCTTCCATCAGTATCAATATTTATTTTCCTTATCCCCCTCTTGATGGCCTCCTGGATGCTCTCCATTGGAACGCCCATTGTCTTTTCAAGTTTTCCGCCATACTGATTGATCATATCTATGAGATCTCCGGGGACCGAAGAAGAGCCATGCATGACAAGCGGCATCCCGGGGATCTTTTCCTGGATAGAATTTATTATATCCAGCTCAAGTTTGGGTTCTGCTTTAAACTTATATGCTCCATGGCTGGTACCGATAGCAAGAGCCAGCGCATCTACGCCTGTAAGCTCAATGAACTTAATAGCTTCTTCCGGATCGGTAAGCATCACCTTTCCTGAACCTACTCCATCCTCTATTCCTCCAAGAGTACCGAGTTCGCCTTCCACGCTTACTCCAAATCCATGTGCATATTCTACAACTTCTTTCGTTATTGCCACATTCTCTTCAAAATTTGTAGGTGTTTTGGAGTCTTCCTTAAGGGATCCGTCTATCATTACTGAAGTAAAGCCGAGCCCGATAGCCTGCTCGCAGGTCTCAAAACTGTTCCCATGGTCCAGATGAAGTGAAATAGGTATCCCGGGATTATCCTCTACGGCAGCCTGTACCATATATTTAATATAATACATATTGGTATAGGCAATAGCTCCCCTTGATGCCTGAAGTATCACCGGAGACCTGGTCTCTGATGCAGCCTTCATTATACCCTGGATCTGCTCCATATTGTTTACATTATACGCTCCTACTCCATATCCTCCCTTTACAGCTTCATCCAGAATCTGTTTCATTGGTACCAGTGGCATTTTTCCCCCTAACATTTATTTAAATTACTTTTTTATTTAATCCCTCACAAATCAAATCAGGGAATTATATCATAGAACCTTCCTGATTCTAAGTCGATATTCTAGCAGTTGTCCGGGTGCAATTTTTACAGCCGTCCAATATGAAAAATACTTTCAGAAACCATCATCATTATGCAAGATCATTTTTCATCCCTGAGGAAATGACTATTGCATTAGCCACTTCTCTCATGGATTTTCTATTGTTCATTGCAAATTTTTGTATTTTTTTAAATGCCTCTTCTTCGGAAAGTCCCTGCTCAGTCATAAGGATCCCTTTGGCTTTTTCTATTGCTTTTCTGTTTTCAAGCTCCTCCTTTACTACCTTTGTCTCTACAATAAGACGGTAGTTTTCTATAACTATTGCTGCCTGGTCTGCAACAGTCTGGAGAATATGGACCTCATGCTCGCTGAAATGATGGGGTCTTGATGTATATGTGGTAATTACACCGCTAACCTTACCCTTCACATGCAGGGGAACGCACAGAAGCGACGCCAGGCCTTCTTTTTTTGCAATATCATGATATTTATAATCCTTGTTTTCAGAAATATTATATATAGATTCCGGTTTGTTCTCTGCAGCGACTTTTCCTGCAATACCTTCTCCGAGCCTGAGCGGATTTTTATTTATATACTCTTTGCTTATACTCTGAGTAGCTTTTATAGCAAGTTCCTTTTTTTTAGGATCAAGCAACATCAATGTGCATATTTTTGAATCCATTACCTCGGCAGTAACAGTAACGATCAGCTTCAGGATATCTTCAAGGTAAAGATCTGAGGTTATAGCTTCTCCTATTTTTGACAATGCTTCTATAATATCTTTAGCATCCTCAATTTTTTTCCCATTTGACTGCTTTAATTTCATTTTTACCTCTATAGCGTTTACAGACTGTTAATTATATTATATACATTTTAAAATTTATATAAAAAAATCTATAATTAGGATAAAATTATAATTTATAGACTAATATTGGCAAATAATATTATACAGCCAAATAGCTATAAAGAATATTGATCTTTACCTTTTAGGAGGAAGTTTTGCTGGGGGAAGAAAGAAGAGAGTATATACTGAACCAGGTGAAGAAAACGGGAAGTGCAAGTGCCATAGATATTGCGAGGACCCTTGATGTTTCCGAGACAACAATAAGAAGGGATCTCAACCGTCTTGCCAAAAAGAACCTCGTAAAGAGGACCTATGGCGGCGCAATGGCAATTAAACCGGTCGGTGTTGAGATGAAGTTCAACACCCAGAAGGAAAAGTATATACAGGAAAAGAAAAGGATCGCCCACGCAGCTTCCAGATTAATAGAAGATGGAGATGTGGTACTTCTCGAAGCAGGGACAACAGGATTCCAGACAGCTCTTAATCTGACACATATCAAAAATCTTACTGTGGTGACAAATAATTGTGATATTGCGACACTTCTGGCCAAAACAAATCCACAATTTACCATAATGCTAAGCGGAGGGGTATTGAGAACAGATACTCATTCGCTTGTGGGACCCATCGCGGACTATGCCTTCGAAAATATAAATGTCGATAAGGCTTTCATTGGAATAACGGGTATTGATATAGATAAGGGCATAACTGCTACTGATTATATAGAGGCCCGGACAAAAAAGATGTTGATCAAAAGTGCAAAAAGGGTAATAGCACTCTGTGATCACTCCAAACTGGGACATATATCAGTAAACTACATAGCTCCGGTAAACATTATTGATGTACTGATAACAGACAGCGAGGCCGACATCAGTTTTTTGGAAAAGCTTAGAAATCTGGATATCGAAATTATTGTAAAATGATTCTAACTAACAGGTATTTACAAATATTGCCGTAATAGATAAAATTCTTACTTGTGGCGCATTCGTCTAGTGGCCCAGGACATAGCCCTCTCAAGGCTAAAACAGGGGTTCAAGTCCCCTATGCGCTACCATCTTAATAGGTGGGGCGCTGGATTTCATTTTTAGCAAGGATTAAAAAAATAGGATGGAGATTTTTAACATCATTTCGGCATTTGGGCTCTCAGCCAGCGCGGGGTTGAATGCATATATCCCCCTGCTGGTGGTTTCACTGCTGGCAAAGTATACCGATCTAATCAAACTTAGCTCGCCATGGGATGCCATGACTTCCTGGTGGGTAATTGGCACATTGATCTTTCTCTCGATCATTGAAATACTGGCCGATAAAATTCCGGCAGTGAGCCATATTAATGATGTAGTGCAGAGCTTTGTGCGGCCTACTGCAGGCGCCATCGTTTTTGCTGCCAGTGCATCCAACATTGCCCATGTAAGCCCGGTTCTGGCTCTAATTGCCGGTTTGCTCATTTCGGGCAGTGTCCACGCAGTTAAATCACTGGCAATTCGTCCAGCTGTCACAGTCGCTACTGGCGGAACTGCCATTGTTCCGGTTAGTATTGCCGAGGATGTAACCTCTGCCGCAGTCTCTATTCTTTCAGTGATTGTACCGGTTATTGCTGCTTGTTTGTTGGTCTTAATCACCACTATCGTGGTAATCAGGTTAATCCGCAGCCATAAGAAAAACTCACCCATAGGGCCAAAATAATCAAAGGTGATAAAATGCTTTAATGGTCTCTTCCCCCGGGATTGCCGGTAATTTCTTAAAAGTTGCTTAAATAGTTTATTTGATGTTATAATAATCAAAAGAAATATAGCAATGAAAGTAATAAGTAATAAAATCGTAGCAATATTTATTAGCCTGGTCATTGCCCTATCGGGACTGACTTTTTTATCATGCCCTCAAAAATTATTTTCCCAATCAATTGAAGATGAGCTCGAAGAAGTCAAACAGCAGCGGGAAGACACCCAAAAGAAGATAGAAGAAGCTAAAGCGACTGAGCAGCGTTGTATCGGTGAAATATCAGATGTCGAGACTCAGCTTCTCGGAGCCCTTTCTGAACTTACTAACCTAAAAATAAGGCTGGCTGATGCCGAAGAAAAGGTGGAAAAGACGACTGTAGAAATGGCTCTGAAAGAAGAAGAGCTTAAAACTATTGAAGACGAACTCGATGATAGTATCCGGATCCTCAATGACCGGGTTTCATATATTTATAAGAACGGAAGCAATCATATTCTGGGACTGCTTTTAAGCGTAAAGACATTTGTCGAATTTACCTCCAATCTTAAACTGGTAAATCTTTTTGCCGAACAGGGCAATAATAATGTCCATCAGATAAAAGATAAGCGAAATGCAGTAATGAACATAAAAAAAGTGATGATGGAACTCCGGGAAAAACAAAAAGACCACCAGGATGAGATGAGTAACCTTGTCAGCGAGTCAGAAGACAAAGCTGTCCAGATAGAGAACCTGTATGGTCAGAAAAAAAACCTTCTTTCCCAGACAAGAGCAAATAAAGAAGAACTTATAAAGATGGAGGCGGAGTTTGCGGAGAAGGAAGATGAGCTTATCAAAATACTTGCGAGCTATAAATATGGCATTCCTCCTTCGGGGAAACTTCTCTGGCCGGCCAAAGGGCCACTGGTATCCGGTTTTGGCTACAGAATACATCCCATACTGGGGGTCAACAGATTTCATTCAGGAATAGATATAGGAGCTCCCTATGGTACTCGTGTAATAGCTGCCGCAGGAGGCGAGGTCATCCAGTCCGGCTACTTCGGCGGATACGGCTATTCTGTGATGCTGTATCATGGAGGAGGGTATGCCACCTGGTATGCACACCTCTCAAGCATAAATGTCTCAATGGGACAAATGGTGGAAAGGGGCAAACCTGTTGGCCTTGTAGGTTCGACGGGATGGTCCACCGGACCGCATCTTCATTTTGAGATCAGGATAAATGGAGTCGCTCAGAATCCAATGGCATATATGCCATAATTATTTGCCATACCTTTATGTGAAAAGCTAGTATCTGATATAATACTAAAAAATAATCTATGATTATTTAGCCCTGTTTCAGCACAGATAGATCTTATACGATCAGCAGAATGACAGGTAAAAAATATGTTTAAACTAAAAAGGATCTATTATATTATAATGATCTTTCTTTTCGGATCAGCATCTTTGCTAATATCCGGATGTTGTGCTCCTTTAAATATCCTTACTGGAAATATTCCCCGTGGCAGCAATAGCAAGTACGACCCTGATATTATTGTAATTTTTGATGAGCAGCCATCATTGGATAATTATGAATTTCCTGAGAGAAGATCCTTTGATATGGGGTTTACACCTTTTCCTTATGACTTTACAAATGAAGCGGTTGAGTTCACTTTTGCAAATATTAATTACCATTCAGATATGATAGTACATCATTTCGATAATGGAATACCCTGGGAAGAAGCTCTCAATGATTCTAAGATGGGTAGGAATATCCTGTATGATTTAAATAATAGGATCTCGAGGACCGGTGCTGATAAGGATATTTATCTCGGTGTCACACCGCTTTCTACTTACAGGGACCAGCTTGCAGGTTACTGGGGGGAGTCAGAAAATATGGAACTGCCTAATAAATGGAAGAGTAGGAGCTTCAGTGACCCGGACATAATAAAGGCTTATCTGAATTACTGCAGATTCATGATAGATAAGTTTGAACCAAAATATTTTGCCTACGGCATAGAAGTCAATATGCTTGGCCAACATGATCCGGAGGCTTTTAAGGATTATCTGGTTTTAGTGGAAAATATCTATAACGGCCTTAAATCTTCTTATCCGGACCTTCCAATATTTTTAACTATTCAGCTGGAGACCTTTAATAATAATTTTGAGAAACAAAAGGATATTATAGAGAGCATTATCCCTTATACAGATTATATAGCAATCAGCAGTTATCCTTTTGGCAATTTTGGCGATCCCGGCGATATACCGGATGATTGGTTTAGCAGACTATACAATATGGCCCCTGAAAAACCAGTTGCCATAGCAGAGACTGCCTTTCTGGCCGAGGACCTCACCCTTGAAATATTTAACGGTAACACCATAGAAGGCAATCAGGATTACCAGACCAGGTACCTGGATCTTCTCTTTAACCAGATGGCTGGTATTGATTGTAAATTCATAACCTGGTTTGTAATAAGGGACTATGATCAGCTCTGGTTATCAATGGAAGAACAGGGTGTAGACGAGATTTTTAAAAGCTGGCGCGATACCGGGCTTATCGATGAAGAGGGAAATCCCAGACTTACCCTGGAATACTGGGACAAATGGCTATCCCTACCAGAATAACATTTAACTTCAATAAAAAGAAAGATCTACATGAAAGAAGACTATACATTTGATGAAATTATAGAAGAGCTAAGATCCAGGGCAAAACCCGGGAATCTGGAAGGCATGGCACGTTTTGGCATAAAAGGAGATAAGAGGCTTGGCATATCCATACCGGAATTAAGGGAAATGGGCAAATCCATTGGCAAAGACCATAAAATTGCTCTCAATCTCTGGGCCACAAAAATACCGGATGCGATGATACTTGCAGCTCTTATTGATGAACCCGGAAAGGTAACTGAGCAGCAGACCGAAAGCTGGGTAAAAGATTTAAATTCATGGGATGTTTGCGACCAGTTATGTATGAATCTTTTTAACAGGGTCCCTTTTGTCGAAAAAAAGATAAAGGAGTGGTCAAAACGGGACGAGGAATTTATCAAAAGAGCATCCTTTGTACTTATAGCCTGTATTGCCCGGTATGATAAGAAAGCACCTGATGAGATGCTTACCGGATTCTTTCCGGTGATAAAAAGCGGTGCCGCTGATGAAAGAAATTATGTAAAAAAAGCTGTAAGCTGGGCTCTGCGCCATATCGGCAAGAAAAATTTAAACTTAAATAAAAAAGCTATTGAGCTCGCCCGGGAAATAAAGAATATTGGTTCAAAACCGTCCCGCTGGATAGCTTCCGATGTTATAAGGGAACTCGAAAGTGAGGCAGTCAAAAAAAGATTAAAAAACAAAAAAGTACAATAAAACCGGAGCCCTATTATTAATAATTGTCAATTCGCTTCCTTATATTATAAATAACGGTAACTCCGACAATGTGTACACTATTTAAGAATATTGAAGAATAATAATTTCCCCATTCACTTCTGCATATTGGACTTTTGTTTCAATATCCAGTCCTGATTCCTTTTTCTCCTGCTCATCATCCTGCCTATCCCTGAAATCCCTGAACTTCTCTTTACCGCCTGCGGGGAAATCTCTGTTGCCGGAAAATCCTCTCATGGGAAC
Organism: uncultured bacterium; assembly: GCA_965549355.1. Taxonomy (GTDB): domain Bacteria; phylum Actinomycetota; class Humimicrobiia; order Humimicrobiales; family Humimicrobiaceae; genus M55B120. The sequence continues at coordinate 22,645 of CBEVGD010000009.1, forward strand.
TTGCTTCCCTGTTATCGCTCCAATTAAATATGGAGAAAAAAATAAAAGACTTGTCATGACTAACAGCACGGTTAATATAACCGCCAGGGTCTTTGCCCATCTGAACTTCTTGATACCAAAGATTACCCAGAAGACTATCATTATTATTAGAAGTCCAATGGCTATATATGGTATATATTGAATAATCTTAAATAGTGCGAATAAACCTCCTGGTCTGCCAATCTGCTCCATCATTCCTCCTTGAAATAATCAATTATAAATAATTCGGTTTAATTATATAGATAAAAAATGAAGTAAATATGGAGATTCTATCTATTCTATAGTTTTAATGATCCTGGCATCAGGAAGAACTACCTTAAAGGTCACTTCTTTTTTATCCTGATCAAAGTTTACTTCTATTTCTCCGCCATGATTTTCAACTATCTTTTTAACAATGGAAAGCCCAAGTCCAAAACTTTTCCTGTCGCCGCTGCTACCAGATCTGTAAAATCTTTTAAAGATGTGGGGAATATCATCTTTATTGATAACACTACTTGTATTGGTAATATTTAGAAATATTCTCTTTTTAGGGCTATCATCTTTTATGCTGATTTTTAAATACCCACCTGGATCACTATATTTAACAGCATTATCCAGAAGATTAAAAAATAGCTGTTCGATCTGTGTCTGATTGCCCGAAATCTCTGATACGGCCTCAAAGTTTTTAATCAGTTTAAGATCTTTTGAATAAATCTGGTTTTCATATAGTTTTAATATCTTAATCAATGATCCTTTGATATCAATTATACTTGTTTTAACACGATGACCATTATCCTCAAGATCGGATAGGATAAGAAGTTCTTCAGTTATTTTAGATAGCCTCATAATTTCGCTATCGACAAGATTGATTGTCTCCCTGTATTGCTTTCCAGTTATAGATTTTTTCTGTTTTAAGACATCGATCTTTGTCTTTATCACGGTAAGCGGCGTATTTAGCTCATGGGATGCGTTCTGTATAAATTGCCTCTGATTTCTAAAAGCTGATTCGATCTTGTCCAGCATTCCATCAAAAGTCCCTGCCATATTCGAAATTGGGTCACTGCCTTCAAGATTTAACCTTAGATGAAGACCTTTTTCATCGATGTCTTCTACATTTCGGGTTATAAGGTCCACCTGGTTCAGCATCCTTCTGAGCAGTAGAAATCCCCCCGAAACAGCCATTATTATTATCACAATGACTCCCCCGGTAATGGTGGAAAACACTCTTATAAAAAGCCCCGGCGGCAGTATGATCGGATGAACAAGACCCTTCAGACTTTCTCTGTCAGATTCTTTCAATCTTTCAATAAAGGACCGGTCAAGTTCGGAGTTCTCTATCAGATTATTAAAATATCTTTCACCCCTGAGGTTGAACTGATAGACCATATAGATAAGAAATCCATACAATAGTACAGATACCAGAATTATTATCCCAAACCATAATAATATTTTCCCTTTAAGTGTCAGTCTCTTCATTTAAAATCCTATAACCCGAACCATAAATTGTTTTTATTATACCACCGGATCTACCCAGTTTTTTCCGTAAATTCTTGATATGGGTATCCACTACATTGGTAAAGATATCCACATTCCTATCCCATACATGCTCAAGAAGCTGATTGCGGGAAATAAGCTGCCCTTTATTGCGGAGCAGATACTCAAGGATCATATATTCTTTCTTAGTGAGTTGCAATTTCCTGTCGCCGATTTTTACCTCTTCTTTCCCAGTATCCAGACTAATATTAGATACTGATAGAATACTGCTCTTATGCTCTGAAGATCTTCTAAGAAGCGCTCTTATCCTTGCCAGAAGCTCTGAAAATTCAAATGGCTTGGTAAGATAATCATCTGCCCCGCAATCAAGACCCTGGATAATATTATCCAGCTGTTTTTTGGCAGTAAGCATAAGGATAAAGCTCTTATTTTTGTCATCCCTTAATTTCCTGCACAGGTCCTCCCCGTCAATACCGGGCAGCATTAGATCAAGGATAATAATATCATAATCAAATTCCTGGGTGAGGTAATAACCGTCTTCGCCATTATATGCTATATCAACACTAAATCTATGCTGTTCCAATCCTTCTTTAAGATTATCAGCAACCTGTTTTTCATCTTCTATGATCAGTAATTTCATATATATCAAACCCTGTTTTATCTCTTTATTATTTTATAGCTATATTAATATTTAATAAAATAGAAAATATCGTTTAATCAATCTATCCAAGCTAAGAGGCAGATCCTATTCATATCTTAATGCTTCTATAGGATGCAGCCTTGCTGCACGCATTGCAGGAAAGATCCCGAATATCAGACCGATAGCAGTTGAGAAAGAAAGGGCCAGTATTATAGGAGTTGCAGTAATTATTGAACTAATCAGGCTTTCCATCGCCCATGTTAAAAGGTATGCAAATCCTATTCCCATGATCCCTCCAAGAAAACTCAATACTATGCTTTCCGTTAGAAACTGTATCATGATATCCCTGTTTTTTGCCCCTACTGCTTTTCTGATCCCTATTTCTCTTGTTCTTTCCGTAACAGATACAAACATAATATTCATAATCCCTATTCCGCCTACAAGAAGTGATATTGCAGCTATCCCACCTAAAACAACTGAAAGAGTAGTGGATATGGTGCTTGCCATTTCCAGTATCTGAGTATTCCCGCTTACGCTGAAATCATTGCTTTCACCCGGTAAAATATTATGCTGCATCCTGAGTATTTCCTTTGATTCTTCAGTAGCTTCGTCCACAAGCTCCTCGCTTGTGACTTTAGCCAGAATATAATTTATAGTATCCACACCATAGAGTTTGTTCTGAGCTGTAGTTATGGGAATATAGACAGTATCATCAGGATTCATCTTGAAAGATGAACCTGCTGATTTGACTGTACCTATAACAGTAAAATTTTTACCGCCTATTTTGATTATCTCGCCTACAGGATTTATTTTGCCGAAATAATCACTTACTACAGTATCACCCAGCACCACTACATTTGACATATTCGCTACATCGCTTTCAGCAAAGAAACTGCCCTTATCTATCTCATATCCCTGCACTATTAAAAAATCTTCTGTCGTACCAACAATGCTGGTAGTACCACTCCAGCTTAGATAAGATATTATGTCTCCACCAGCATACACCGGCACTATTTCATTTAAAAGTTTAGCCTCTCTTTCCAGTGTATGCATATCTTCAAGATAGAGGTCCCCCTCAACTATTTCCTCTTCTTCTTCACCGTTTTTAAATCGCTGTCCCATTTTTCCCGGGGCACTGGCCTTCTCTGTTCCTGGAGAAATAGTTATTACATTGGCTCCTATGTCCTGAATATCTCCAATAATGGATGCCTCGGCACCGGCACTCACTCCCATAACTGCAACAACTGCGCCTACTCCGATTATAATTCCAAGCATAGTTAGAAAGGTTCTCAGCCTGTTTGAGCCCAGGGATTTCAATGCAATTATTATATTTTCAAACATTCTTTTCATCTTAAATTACTCTCCTCCAGGCTATATATTTTATCCTCCAATTTCGGCATGTTTTTAAGCATCTCTCTGGCATCAATTGGCTCGTCTATCTTTTCTTCATTGATTATGCTCCCATCCTTTAGATAGACTATTTTTTGAGCGTGTCTGGCCAGTTCAAGCTCATGGGTTACAAAAAGAATTGTTTTCCCCTGTTTATTCAGGGCCTGAAAGATAGCCATAATTTCTTCTCCTGTCCTTGAATCCAGATTTCCTGTGGGTTCATCGGCCAGGATCAGGGCCGGATTATTTACAAGTGCCCTTCCTATAGCCACCCTCTGCTTCTGGCCTCCGGAAAGCTCATTGGGGCGATGCTTTGCCCATTCAGTAAGTCCGACTGATTTTATGACATCATTTACCATTTTTCTCCTGGACTTCTTTGGATTTTTCCTGGAATAGATCAAAGGAAGCTCAATATTTCCTATAATATTGGACTTCGAAAGGAGATTAAAAGTCTGAAATACAAATCCGATCTTTTTGTTCCTTATCTCTGCAAGTTGATTATCATTTAATTTGCTTATGTCAATATCTTCAAGTAAGTATGAGCCAGCGGTAGGGATATCAAGTGCGCCTATGATATTCATAAGCGTTGATTTCCCTGATCCTGAAGGTCCCATGATGGCAGCAAATTCACCTTCCCTTATGGTCAGGTCAGTTCCCCTTAAAGCATTTACTCTTATATCACCAATCCTGTATTCTTTGGTGATTCTTTTCATATCTATTACTTTTTGCTCCATTGTTTATCCCATCACTTCACTCATAATATTTTAAAGGGTCACTTTATTCTTGAAGTAACTATTATATCTCCTTCTTTGAGTCCGGATATTACTTCAATATATAGATAGTCATTTATGCCTGTTGTGACTTCTACTTTCTCTATGGCCTTACTTACATTTTCCATATCTGCCTGATCTGATATCAAAAGATCCACATAGCTCTTTTCACCTTCTTTATAAACTGACTGGATTGGAACATATAATACATCCTCTGCCTTGTGGGTGATAATAGATGCATTAGCCGAAAGTCCGTAATATATATTGATATCTTCTTCTATCTCAAATTCTATCAATACCTCAAAGGATATGACTCCGCTATCATTGATCGTTAAAGGAATCATCTTGAACACTCTGCCCTCAAGCTCCAGGTCAGAATAGGCATCCAGGGTGATTAAAACCTCATTGCCTATAGATATTTTGGATATGTCATTCTCACTGACGGTTACTTCTATTATAAATTCATCACTTATCACAGATATCATAGCAGACCCGCTTGCCTGTTCGCCCGTCCTGAAATCAGAAGCTAAAACGATCCCATCATAGGGGGCACTGAGTTTATAATCCTGCAGGTTTTCATTTACTGATTCCAATTCAATTTTTGCAGCCTCTACTATTAATTCAACCTGTTTTATACTCTCAGAAGTTATTGCTATTTGGGCTTCGGCTGTCTGCAGACTGGAGAGATTGTTCCAATAAGTGGTTGATTGATTGTCAATAGACTGTTCATAAGAAGTTTCTGCCTGGTTCCGGGATGAGCGGTTAGAACTTTTTATAGATTCAACAGTATTTTCTGCAGATTCCACATCCTGTGCACTTTCAAGAGCTCGCTGGGCACTCTCCAGAGATAACTGGGCGCTCCTGTTTGCTGTCTCTAGCGAGACCAGTGCACTTTCTGTCGATCTCTCTGCTCCTTCAGTATTTAATTCTGTTAGCTGAACGGCTATATGATTTGCATCGAGAGCCTTTTGGTAATTGACCCAGGCAGTTCTCAGTGAGCTTTCAGCATTTTCTATATCCCTTGCGATTTGTTCCAGTCGATCCAGAACATCAGAATCATCTACTTCCACCAGCAACTCTCCCTCTTTAAAGAAATCCCCTTTTTCCAGAGCAGAAATTATTTCACCGGAGACCTGTAGGGCATACTTATTCTGTATGCTTGAATCTACCGAGCCTGTAGTTGCAACAGTCTGTACAATATCACCTCTTTCCAGTTCAAATATTTCTATACCCTGTTCGGTCAATCCATCCTGATTGTTTCCAAATGGTCCCACTCCGACACATGAAGTCAGGACCAATGCAGTTGTCAGGGTAATAGCTGCTGAAATAATTATGGTAGAAATTTTTTTTCTTTTAGAATTCATCTTTATTCCTTTTGTAAATTTTTTTATTTATCTTACAAAAGAAAAATGAAGAAATTCTGGAGACAGTCCAAAGACCGGTAAATATGGACCTCTGTAAAATCTGCTTTTTTAATTAAGTATTTTAAAGTAATATATATACATATGTGGGGATGTAGTTCAGCTGGGAGAACGCTTGTCTGGCAGACAAGAGGTCGGCGGTTCAAGTCCGCTCATCTCCACCAAAGAAATTAATACCTCTGCCAGTAAATAATAAATCTAAACCGGTTAGAAACATGGTGGATCCATGTTTTGTCGGACTTGAAAAGACGGACTGAGCAAAGCGAGGGAGTCTGCGTCTCTGCAGCGAGCTCTGGCGAGACGAAAGAACA
>CBEVGD010000010.1:0-25695 GCA_965549355.1 uncultured bacterium
GAAAAAAAAATCAATACTATAATAACAGATGAAGAGTTTTCAGATAATATAGAATCTTCAGAGGGCTCGACTTTGAGAAATAAAGAGGAAGCATATTATTACAGGATATTTAAAGACTATTACCCCGATGTAAATATTGAAGATATTCTTTCTTTTACACAGGATTTCAATTAAGGAATCATACTTATATACAGGAAAGATTATTATATCTAAGAGATAGTTGCATAGATGGTAGTCCCTGATTATGAAAAAGCAATGAACGGGCTTTATAGATCTTTTTCTTAATATAGTGTTTTAAAATAATTTTTGTTTATTTTTTATCTTTTGAGATCAGGGTATAATTCTTTAGTTTCGAGTGCGCAACAGTGATCCTGTCAAAGGGATCCCTGGTCTATTTTTCGTTTAATGAGATTTTTATTATTTCCGGGAAGCTGCTTTTTTCAAATTAGAAAACCATTCCAATTGGCTTTCCTTTTTTGGTATGATATATTAATTCTTTAAATTGTTTCGGCTTGTCTTTAGGCAAGAAAGGATATTTTATGAGCCTTATGGGGATCGATATCGGTACGACCGGGGCAAAGGCTATCGCTTTTTCGGAAGATGGCAGAATACTTGCCGGTTCTTATCTTGAGTATAATCTCCTTTTTCCGAAGAAGGGATGGGTTGAGTTTGATACTGAAGATATGTGGAAAAAAATATTTGAAGTGATCAAAGATGTCAATTCCCATCAGGATGTTAAAAAGGACCCTGTCCAGGCACTGGCAGTATCCACAGTAGGAGAATCTTTTACACCGATAGATGAAAGTGGAAATATCCTCCACAATACTATATATTCCTCAGATTCAAGGAGTATTAAGGAACTGGATTATATGCTCTCTATAATCCCTGCAAAGGATCTGTATTACACAACAGGGCTGCCTCCTCAATTTGTTACGGCTCTCAATAAATTATTATGGGTCAGAAATAATCTTCCAGATATATTCAAAAGGACCAAAAAATTTCTTTTTACCGAGGAGCTCCTGCATCATAAGCTCGGCATCAGAGATTATAGAATAAATTATCCTTTAAGCTCGACAACTCTTTTCTTTGATATCAGGGAGAAAAAGTGGTCGACTGAGATCCTGGATAAATTTGAGCTTGATCCAGGACTTTTTGCAATTCCCACACCATCAGGTACCGAGATAGGAATAGTGAGTCCTGAAATAGCGGCCGAGCTTGGATTCAGCGGAAAGGTATCTATAGCAACAGGCGGACATGATCAGCAGTGTGCCGCATTTGGAGTGGGAGCCATATCAGGCGGCATAGCTGCAGATGGAATTGGTACAGTCGAATGCGTGGTGCCTGTATTTGATGAAATTGTTATGAAGGACAGCATGTTTGATAATGATTTTTCCACAAGGGTCCACGTTGCTGAGGGGAAGTATGTGACTTTTGCATATAATCTCACAGCAGGGAGCATACTTAAATGGTACAGGGATAAACTGGCTCCCGATCTTAAGGAAAGAGCTATATCTGGAAAAATGGATGCATATGATTATTTCTTCTCAGATACTGATTTTAAACCATCCGGCATCTATACTCTTCCATATTTTTCAGGAACAGGCACCCCATATCACGACCCGGTCACAAAAGGCAGCATGATCGGTCTGAGCCTTTCAACTGAGAGAAAAGATATCTTCAAAAGTATCGTAGAGGGGCTTGTGTTTGAAATAGGATTTAACCTGGAGCTTCTTGAGAAGTCAGGGATCGAGATCAAGGAACTCCGGGCAGTAGGCGGAGGTTCCCGTTCAGACTACTGGCTGAGCCTTAAGGCTTCTGTACTGAATAAAGTGGTAAAAAGAATGGATATAACTGAAGCGGGCTGTCTTGCCACTATGATGCTGGCAGGAAGCGCGATCGGGAAATTCAGCATTGCCCAGGCGCAGAAGAGATTTGTAAAGACCGGCAAAGAATTCCATCCTGATCCAAAAATTACTGACCGCTATGGCCCTTATTATGAAAAATATAAGAAGATGTATGGTCTTGTGTCCAGGATGTATGATTGACTATAGATAAGGTATTATCACTAAAAATCAAAGTTTTAATAAATCATATTACCGGATAGAAAATCTGCTCCAAAGAAATTTATTATTGATGAAAGCATTTAAATACAGCCATAAGGGCAATAATGAAATGATCGCTCACAGAGTCTTTGTTGCTGACAATTTTTTTAAGAGACTTTTTGGCCTGATACTTAAAAAACCGCTTAAAAATGGAGAAGCTCTTTTTATAAGAGGCTGTAAGAGCATCCATACTATTGGCATGAGATACAGCATTGATGCTGTATTCATAGATGAAAGCGGAAAAGTGATCTCTGCCTTTAAAGATATCCTGCCATGGCATTTCACCCCTTATGTTAGAGGAGCCAGATCAGTGATTGAATTCCGGTCAGGGTCTCTAAAGGAGGAATCTCTTAATGCAGGCGATAGGATAATACTTATGTAAGTCCCATCCCATAATGGGTAAAATCATTAGAAGCATCGATCTCCCATTAATCCCCCTTCGATTGCATACACTTTATATATCACAGGAAGACAGCTCTACCTAAAAAAATTTAATTATATATTTACACAAATATATAATTATGTTATTATGCAATAAAAAAGGAAATGATTTGAACAGGATATCTCTTATATTGAAAAATAGAATATCAGCCATATTATTTATAATAGCTGCAGTTATCGGAGCTATCCTTATATTCTGGTACCTGGCCAGCATCAGACAAAATAATGTGTCCGGTGAAATTCTGGAGCAAAAATCCGGCATAGAAGATGAGCAGCAGAACGCGGAAGGGATCATCGGGTATCAAGAGGCCCCTTTAAACAGTCTGTCCGGCCAGATACCATCGGGGATGAAAGCGGTAAATCTTCCCATAAGTTTCTTCGGGGACCATTCAATACTGAACACAGGAGACAGAATAGATATAATCTCTACCTATTACAATAAAGAGTCCGGCAGGCTGCATGCAGAGATGATCCTCTCCGGGAAGGAGGTAATCGATCTTGAATCCGGGCAGGGCATAAATGAAAATAGCCCTGAAAGTATTGGGAGCGCCATTTTCCCTGAAACCTCTTTCGGATCTGGTATTAATGGCGGAGCCAGCAGTACCCTGGTCATCACTTTCTTTCTAAGAGATGAAGAAATCGTGAGGTCCTTTATGGCCATAGAAAGCGGGATGCTTTATCTTTCAATTTGCCCAAAAAAGGATATAAACACAAATTATTGATATATCTGTAAGTATTTATAAATCAATCAATAAACACAGAGGGGAGAGAATAATGAAAAGAACCGGCAGCCCGGAGTCAAATATCATACTATTCACATCCGCAAAAGGAGGGAGCGGATGCAGCTTCCTGGCGAATTCAGTTGCCTCTTATATGGCTCTCAAGACTACTTCAAATGTACTTCTCCTTGATATGAATGTCGGGAAAAGCGATAGCAGGATCGTCTTCGATGTCAATGACCGGGGTGTAAAGGATTTTGGATATATTGGGGAAAAGATTGAAAGGCTTGATACTTCAGTATTAAAGGGAATAGTGATAAATCTTGAAAGCACGCTTAACCTTATAGTGCCGCCGCTTGAAATGGATAGAACCGGGATATTTCAGAGAGAGAACCTGAACAGGTTTATTGAGTGTTTGAGGGATCACTTTGATATAATCTGTATAGATATGCCGGGCTATCTTTTCAGCTATATGGATATGGTGGAGATAGATATCGCGGACAGGTTCGTATTCGTGTCTCTGCCTGATATATTTTCTGTAAATAATAGCAGGACGCTTATTGATTATCTGGAAGGGATCAGGCCGGGTCCTGATTGTTATCTAGTGATCAATAAATATAATATGAGGCCGGCTATCTCGCCTACAGGCCTGGCAAATATTTTAAAATATCCAATAACCTCATTTATCCCCTATGACAGAGATATTGAATTTCTCGTCAATACAAGAGGACCGGGTCATATTTTCAATTATAATCTGAGAATAGCAAGGAATATAACAGGACTTTCACGGAAGATCCTTGAGGAACTCGACTTATGAATTTAAATTTAGTAGATAGAGATATTGAAAAGAGGATAAGACAAAGATTATATGAAAAAATACAGGGCAAAGAATTCCTGCAGTTCCCCATAGCGGACCGGCAGGAGGTGCTTGAGAAGATCATAAGAGATATTGCTGATGGTGAGAATATACTGCTGTCTGGTGATGAACTGCAGGCTATAACGCTTAAATTTGATGAAGATGGCTTTGATCTGGGTCCCATCAGTATTCTTATGAAGGACCTTTCGGTAACAGAGATAATGATCAATGATTTTGATGAGATATATATAGAAAAGGATGGACGGCTCCTAAAACAAAAGATTGAATTCAAAGACAGCCGCCATATAAAGAACATAGTTGACAAGATACTGGGTCCCCTCGGCCTGAGGGTAGATGAGAGCCACCCCATGACAGATGCAAGGCTTGAGGACGGCTCCAGGATCAATGTGGTCCTGAACCCTATAAGTACAAATGATATCGTGGTGACTATCAGAAAATTTAAAGATGATATGAAAAATATGGGCCAGTTAATAGAAGCCGGCTCATTGAGCTATAAGATCGGACAATTTCTTATAGCCTGTGTGCGGAAGAAGCTAAACCTTCTCGTAAGCGGAGGAACCGGTACAGGTAAGACTACGCTACTAAATGTATTATCGGAATTCTTGCCTGAAAGCGAGAGGATAATAACTATTGAAGAGACCCTTGAACTTAGATTCGCACATCAGAATCTTATCAGGCTGGAAGCCAGGACCGGCAATATTGAGGGTATGGGGGAGATAAGTATCAGGGATCTGGTCAGAAATTCTCTCAGGATGCGGCCCGACCGGATCATAGTCGGGGAGATAAGAGGTTCTGAGGCGGTAGACGTACTGCAGGCAATGAACACCGGCCACAGCGGTTCTATGACGACCATACATGCTAATTCACCCGGGGATGCGATAACAAGGCTGGAGACTATGATATTGCTTTCAGGCTATAATATAGATCCATTAACTGCCGAAAGGATAATTGCCACCTCCCTGAATATGATAGTGCATCTAAGGAAAACGGATAATGGTAAAAGAATAATCGATCGTATTAGTGAAGTAATCTACAGGCAAAGCACAGCAGGAAAGGACGGACCCATATTATGCATAAAAGATATTGCTGCTTCCGGACAGTCAGGATCAGGTGAAAACGGAGGCGGAGCTTCGGCTATGTTTACAGGATACAGACCTTCTTCACCGGGTATTGAGGATTTTAGCATATAGGGCAGTGTTTATATGATAAGGGAAAAAAGTTCAAAAATAGCCGGAATATTAAATATAATATCAGGAGAGAGAATAAGAAATCCCGGTATATTTTTAATACTTACCGGCATCTTATATCTATGGTTCCAAAATATACTATTGGCTCTCTTTATATCTGCATGCTCATCGATTTATATTATCGATATTTTTAATGCCGGAAAGAGAGGCAGGGAACAAAATCTCCACAAACAGCTTATTGAGTTTCTGGAACATATGGTCATAATGCTCAGAGCAGGCAAAACGCTCAGATATATTTTTTTAAACTCATGGAAGAAGTTTCCGGACCCTCTGGGAAAATATTTAAAGGAGGTGGCTGAAGGTCTTGAGATAAATCCGGATCTTGAGGAAATGATAAATATGCTTGAAGATAGAAGCAAAAGCAGAGAGGTAAGGCTCATAACCTCCGGGATAAAGATCAATAGCAAAACCGGGGGAGACCTTGCGGCCTTATTGAATTCCATATCTATTACCCTGAGGGAAAGCCTGAGATCGAAATCACGCCTCAACAGCCTTACGCTTCAGAGCAGGCTCTCTGCTAATATAATCAGCCTTTTCCCGGTGACAGTTCTTTTGTTCCTGTATTTATTTTACAGTGATAGAATACTGGAATTTTTTTCTACTCCCGCAGGTATCATTGTACTTATCATTGGAGGATCACTTGAAATATCGGGGATCATCTCTATGAAAAAAATAATAAGAGAATAGGCGGTCCGGCAAATGAAGATATATTTTATTGTAATAGGCTGCTATATTCTTTTTGTTGCAGGTTTTTATTTTATCTTTTTAAGCAGTCCTTTAGTGGCAGAAGTGAAGTTTATAAAGAAGGATAGATCACCCGGCATACTAAAAACTATTGTCAGCTTTTTAAATAATATAGTCCATAGAATAGGTGTGATGCTGGGAAGGACAGGCAGGGGAAAGGAAACATCCGCAAAAAATAGAATACTGGAAATACTGGAATATGAAAAAGATCTGCACATCACTCCTGAAGCATTTTTTGGATATAAATTGGTCTCAGCATCCCTTTTAATAATCGGAGGCGGCTATATTGGAGACAGCCTGCTCTACAGTATACTTTTTGGGATGATGGGGGGTGCGATCGGTTATTTTATCCCGGACATGATAGTAAATAGATTTGCAGCCAAAATATCAGAAGATATTGATAAGGAACTGTCATATGTAATAGATCTACTCAGCATATCAACACTTTCGGGTCAGAATATATATAATTCTTTCAGCATCCTTATTGAGAAATACAATGGAAGAATATGTTATGATCTTAGAAACTTCATCAGGGATGTTGATATGGGTGCAGGGAAAGATTATGCATACCGCAGACTAATAGAAGTAAGCAGATCAAAACAATTCAGGGAGCTTATGTCGGTCCTGATGGAAGCAGATAGATACGGTTCCCCTATAAGCGGGATCCTTATCCAGAGATCCAGGCAGATAAGTTTTGAGAACTGGGATAATGCTGAAAGGAAAGCAAAAAAGATAAGCCTTCTCAGTCTATTGCCGCTAATTTTTTTGATACTCCCCGCATTTATGCTGCTGGTTGGCGGGCCACTCATATTTTCTCTTGCATCAGGAGTATTTTTCTAGGAACCCGGGCCCAATTCCAAGACAGGCTCCTGACCCCGTAATAGCCTGACACCCCGGTGATAGCATATATCATCCGGGGTGTCTTTATCAGGCGTCCCATAAACTTATATAAAACTTATCTTATAAAAAGTACCGTAACAACCCTTCTGCCGCCGCCATCAGTAACTCCGACTCCGATCAGGCTGTAATTGCTTCTTAGCATATTATCCCTGTGGCCGGGAGAGTCCATCCATGCATTTAAAAAAGCCTTTGGGCTTCCATAACCGGCCGGACTTGCGTTCCCCAGGTTTTCACCGAAGTTTTTATAAACTACACCATAATCGGAAAATATATGCTTTATATTTTTTCCATCCGGAGTATGGTGCGAGAAATAATTCCTCGATATCATGTCATTTGATCTCAGCCTTGCAAGATCTGTAAGCATCTGGTTTGCTGAAAGGGCGCTGAGCCCATGAGAGGCCCTTGTGCTATTTATAAGGGAAAGTATCTCAGCTTCCAGACTGGTGAAATTTACCGGGGTATTTGGAAGGATAGCCTGGCTCGTAGCAGCCCTGCTGTTTGCCTGCGCCGCTGCAATACGCGCTTTTCTAACATTATATATATCCTTTGTAATATTGCTAAGACTTTTTTCTACGTCCCCTGCTACAGAACCAGCAAGACCTGCTGCTTCGATATTTACCATAGTCTGTACTATATTTGTACTGTCTTTATCAAGTGTGGATATATTTGCTCTGCGAACAAAGCTGCTCGAGACCTCTGAGATATTAAATGAAAAAGATAGAGAAGTAAAAACTACCGCTAGAGTAAGAACAACCAGAAGAGTAGCCAATACTATTCTTTTTATACGAAACATAAAAACCGCCTGACTTAAGTAGAGGCTGAAACGGCTTTTCTTTTGACAATCAAAAAAATAATAGCCGGTTGCACCACTGGCTCTGTGCATTCCCGGTGCCCAAAAAAGGTGGAATACACTTCATGGCCTCTATTACCTATTTTTACCTTATATTATTATCAATATAACTCTAATTTATAATTCTGAAGATATATTAATACATATAAATAGTAAAGTCAAGAGAAAAATATAAAAAGATTTAGCAATACAATATATAATAAAATAATTTAATATTGCATTGCTTTAAGAACAAAGGCGAAAATCCGTCAGTCATAGTCCTTCTCCCTTTTATTCTGGCCCTTTATATATAAATGTATTTAAGGCAGGAAATGTTAGGCAAGAGAAAAAATATTTATTTATATGTTTACACAAAGGAATTAATGTGCTAAATTGTTTATATACATAATTATGTAAATACATAAATCCCCTAAAAGGGATGAATATGTTATTTCAAAACAATATAAAGATAAAGGAGGTGGAGATGGGGATATTATTAAAAGCAGCAGACACAATATGGTTCAAGCGCTTTGGATGCCAGAAGGGGCAGTCCACGCTTGAGTATGCAATGGTAATGGTGATCGCCGGTATTATATCGGCTGTCCTTGTGGCAGTTGGAAAGCCGTATATAGTCGACATCATTTCTAGTGCTTTTGAAAAGATATCGGCGCTTGTGTGAGATGCGGATATTCCGGAAGTCATATTGTCATAAGACGGGAAGCAGCTACTGGGATTTTAGGAATGGACGAATAATATTTTCGCTATATTGAAAAGGAAATATATATGAAAATCTTTCAAAGATCCGATAAATCAATAAATAAAGCAAGCGGCCAGTCTACGCTTGAGTTCATAATGATAATACCCATTATTATTGTTCTGATTCTGGCTGCTTCCCAGGCTGGTTATGCAGTATACAGGAAGAATGTCCTTCAACAGGCCTCCCGGGAAGGGGCAAGGATAATCTCTACGACAAATGATAACGGTATGGCTGCAAGAGCTATTGGGAAAATATGCGGGGCGGAGGGAATAAATACCATTATAAGCATAATGCCTAAAAGAGCCTCTGATAGAAAGGTAGGGGATCTGGTCACTGTCAGCCTCGCAGACTATCCGGGAGGATTATTTGGTATCATTGAAAAAATCCTGGGTAGAGAAGTGATCATCAAAGCAGACAGCAGCATGCGGATGGAGTGTTATTGAGTGATATTAATATATTGTAATACTGACCCGCTATGGTGGCCAGGTGCAGCAAAATGAAACTATTAAGCAATATAACTAAGGGACAAAAGGGCAGCAGCGCAATATTTGCTATTTCGCTTGCTGCAGTTTGTATCTTTCTGCTTTTAGGATTATTTGATATATGCAGCATATATATCTTACGCGAGCAGACTAAAGATGTATCAGAGGCCATCGCACTGGCTCTTGCCCAGGAGTTGCTGTTTTTTGACCAGGATGAGCTGAACCTGGCGGCCGGGGAAATGGCTGGCGGCAAAGGCTGCAGCCTGGCGGCCTGCAATATCGGGTATGATGGGATAGAAATATCAGTAGAGCGGAAAGTAGAGCTTGCCATCCTGGACAGGATAGGTCTTTCAAGATTTAAAACTGTCCGCTCAAGTTCATCAGTGAAGATCATATATCCCTGGGATAGAAGTCTGGGATCATGCCATTATTATAAATTCGGTTACCGGACTCCTGCTAAATATTAAAACGATTATAAAAACATAGAACCTGTAAGGAGATTTTTATGAGTCAGTTAAATCAGATCAATTTATTGGGGAACCTGAC
Organism: uncultured bacterium; assembly: GCA_965549355.1. GTDB lineage: Bacteria > Actinomycetota > Humimicrobiia > Humimicrobiales > Humimicrobiaceae > M55B120. Next base: position 9,645 of record CBEVGD010000010.1, read on the forward strand.
AAGGGACCCGGAAATGAAGTATACAAATGAGGGGACAGCCATATGTGAAATGGGCATAGCTGTTGGGAAAAAATGGATAGACAAAGAAGGAAAAGAATCTGAAAGTGTGGATTTCTTTAATATCACATGCTGGAACACTATGGCCGAAAACTGTGCAGCTTCACTTAAAAAAGGTGACAGGGTGCTGCTGAACGGCCATATGAATCTCAGGAGTTGGGAGAATAAGGAAGGCAAGAAATTCAATATAATCAATATAACAGCCGATACTATTGCTGCAAGTCTCGAATTCAATAAGATAATATATGATAATGCAAATACAGATTTTCTCAGAGAAGATTTAGAAGGTAAAAGTGGAAAGAAGAAGGAAAAGCAGAAAATTTAATTACAGTTTACCAGCATTTAAGATAAAATAGTTTTATTTGACTGCGAATAGATTGTAAGAGAGGTAAAAATTGTCCATCAGAAGATCTGACTACGAAAGTTATGATTACCGGGAATTCTGGGAAGATGATAAGAGACGCTATGAGGACCGGTCCGAGCGGATGGCCCTGAGGACGATGCTGGGGGGAGAAGAGAGCCGGGACAGGCTGTTTGTGGATATTGGATGCGGATATGGAAGGCTCTTTAATGAATACTCCGGGTTCCCAAGAATAGTCCTTATTGATTATTCCATGAACAATCTGAAAAATGCCAGGATGCGGATCAGTAAGTTTTTGTCAGAGACAGGCGGCAAGACTCCTGCGGTTCTTTATATCGCAGCTGATGCTGCAAGACTTCCTTTCAGATCAGATATTGCAGATGTGATCCTGACCGTGAGAGTGGTCCACCACCTGGAACGCCCCGGCGAATATTTTGACGAGGTGAGCCGAATATTAAAAAAGGGCGGTCTTTACCTTTTTGAGTTTGCAAATAAGAGAAATATGAAAAATATATTGAGATTTTTCATTGGGAAGATGGATGTCTCACCTTTTAATGAAATCCCGTCTCAGGTAGGAGAGACAATAAAGAATTATCATCCAAAAAATATATATAGCCAACTGTCTTCAAGAGATATTAATATAGAAAAGATTATCAGTGCGTCAAACTTCAGGCTAGGATTTTTAAAGAAAATATTCGGCAGCCGCATAATGGTCTTTTTTGAACGGATATATCAAAAACTATTCCCTTTCATAACTCTTGGTCCCAGCATATTTATAAAGGGACGGAATGCCAGGACTCAGAAAAAGGGACCGGCCGGCACAGCGGCAGCTGAATCCAGACTTTCTGAAAGAGGTTCCTCCGGCAGTAGGATTTCACAGTTTAAAGATATCCTGATATGCCCGGGCTGCCGGGAGGATGGTCTTAAACTGGATGAGAAAAAGATAGAATGCAGAGCATGCGGGAGGTCCTTTGCGGTTGACAGGGGAATAATTGATTTTAAGATATAATCTATATTTCTTGCCTGAGAACTATTAATATTTCCTCCGGTGATCCATATAAACCGATTATTTTCTTGTAAAAGTTGTAACGATCTGTTACAATCATGTAGCAAAGTTTCGGGTCGGATTAATAAAAATATGGAACAATCATCATAGAGATCAAAAAGGAATACAGGATCAGGTCTAAGAATGGAAGAGAAAATTTACTCTGAAGGTATTATCTCCAGATTATCACAATACCTCAAATATATTGTTCAGCTGAAGGAAATAGGCAAGCGTACGGTGACTTCCAGGGAGATAAGCGAAAGAACCGGCATAAACAGCGCCGAAGTCAGAAGGGATCTTATTTACTTTGAGATAAAAGGTAAGAGGGGAGTCGGGTTCAGCATAGATGAACTTATCGTATCCTTTAATAATATACTGGGATCTGACCGGGCCGCAAACATCGGACTTGTCGGAGCCGGTAATCTCGGTAAAGCTATTTTGAATTATGAGATGCTGGATAGATTTGGCTTTAAGATAGAGAATGTCTTTGATAATGACCCTGCAAAGATCGGAAAGACTATCTCAAAAAGAGTTGTCAGGGATATGAAGGAGATCAGGGATGTCATCAAAGAAAAAAACATAGAGATAGCGATCATTGCCGTCCCTCCTGCTAATGCCCAGAAAGTAACCGATATGCTGGTCAGAGCTGGCATTAAAGTCATAATGAATTATACTTCTGTCCCGATAAAGGCACCAAAAAGAGTCAAGATACAGACCGCGGATCCTATTGAAAAATTACTTCACACTCTGTATTATTTGTCTCATACAGGATATGCGGAATATAAATGATAAAATATAAAAAATATCATTAAAGCCAGGACATGAACAGAGCCAAAGGTTGCTTTATTACTATTGTCAGTCTTTTTGTGCTGATATCTTTGATTTTCCTATGTGTCTTTCTCGCTGATACCGGTTCTTCGGGCGAAGAGGGGAATTCTTCAGGATTTACCAGTCTGTTTGCTTCTAAAAATCTTCTTTTTCTGGGACTCGACGAAAGAGAGGAAAGCAATGATTTTGTTGGGAGAACGGACACAATAATAGTTTTTCATATTTCGAACTGGGGAGAAAAAGATTCTCTCATATCGATTCCCAGGGATACAAGGGTCCATCTTGAGGATAAGGGATGGAATAAAATAAACGCGGCTTATGTATATGGCGGGACAGATATGGCCAAACAGGAGATAAGGGAGCTTGCAGGAATTGATATAGATCGGACAATGGTGCTTAACTTTAATGGTTTTAAAAGAGTCATTGATATTCTGGGAGGTGTGAGGATAATCGTGGAAGAGCCTCTTCATGACCCGCTATCCGGTGCTGACTTCGAACCTGGAGAATATCTTATGGATGGACAGCAGGCGCTTTCCTTTGCAAGATGCCGCTCTACCGCCAGAGCGGATCTGGACAGGGTAAATAGACAACAGTACCTTCTGAATGAGCTCATAAAACAAAAAGCCGGTCTTTCTACTATAATGAAGATATTGAATCCCTTTAATGATGCATCCGATATATTCAGGGTGCTTGATGAGGAAACAAGGTCAGATTTTACCATATGGGATTTTTGTTCTATTGGTTTTGTGCTATTATTTTCGAATAAGGATATTGAAAGGGTAACCATACCCACACGGGGTGCCAATATAGACGGCATCAGCTATCTTTTGGCAGATGATGAAGAGGTAAAGGAGTTCCTTTCAGAGTATTTGAAATAGGATTTTTTGTATGGAAACCCTTACAAATGATTACGCTTTTGAAGGAATATCTGATAGATGCAAAGAGCTTTTATAAAGATGTTATTGATATTAAACAGGTTAATGAAAAAGAAGGCGATCTGAATGCCAAAAAGCAATAATCTAAAAATAGCAAATTTATCATGCCTTTCACGGAAGGATGAATTTCTTCTCCAGGTATCATCAAGATCCGGAGAGATAGCGAAATTCATAGAAAAAGAGATCCCTAAAAAAGAAAAAAGCTGGCTGGCTGATCTGAACAGCTGGAGACTAAAGGCCAAATGGCTCCTTAAGCTAAGTGAGTTATGCCTTGATAATTATGATCAGGTCTTTTTTGATTGCGGAGATGAGCTGCTGGATCTTAATGATTCTGAAAATTATCAATCTTTCAGGGAAAAAATAATTGAAGAATTGATATAGGATAGCGGTTTATCCGATATAGCTCTGTAATTTGCCGGCCGCAGCATAATGGAGCAGCTGGTTTTCAATGTGTTTTTGTATTATCAGAATGATTTATCCGGAGAGGAGCATATATGATTCCTAGATATACTACGAAAGAAATGGGTGAGATCTGGGAGGATGAAAACAAATTTTCCAAATGGCTCGAAGTAGAAAAGGCTGTGGCTGCAGCTCAGGCAGAACTTGGCATGATACCGGAGAAGGCTGCGGAAGATATAAATAAAAGATCACATTTTGACATAAAAAATATTGAGGAAACAGAATCAAGAACCCATCATGATGTTATAGCTTTTCTTACTGACGTTTCCTCGCATCTCGGCGATTCATCGAAATATCTGCATTATGGACTGACTTCCTCTGACGTAGGTGATACGGCCCTTTCCCTTCAGATAATAGATGCAATAAGTATAATCGAAAAAAAGATGAAAAGCTTTACTGCCCTGCTGAAGGAAAAAGCAATAAAGTATGCACATACTGTAATGGTAGGAAGGACCCACGGCATACATGCCGAACCAATCACTCTGGGACTTAAATTCTGTATGTATGCTTTTGAGATGAAGAGAAATCTTGAAAGGCTGGAGGCAGCCAGGGACATAATAAGCTATGGAAAGATTTCCGGAGCCGTGGGAACATATGCAAATTCAAATCCGCAGCTTGAAGAGAAGGTATGCAGGATCCTGGGGCTAAAGCCATCTCCTATTTCGACACAGATAATCCAGAGAGACAGGCATGCCCAGCTGATTTCGGCACTTGCCATTGCCGGCGCCACACTTGAAAAACTTGCTCTTGAGATCAGAAACCTCCAGAGAACCGATGTAAAGGAGCTGGAAGAGCCCTTCGCAAAGGGACAGAAAGGTTCATCTGCAATGCCCCACAAGAAAAACCCCATCCTCTGCGAGAGAATATGCGGCCTTGCCCGGGTCTTAAGATCAAATACTGTCACAGCAATGGAAAATATAGTACTGTGGCATGAAAGAGATATTTCACATTCCTCGGCAGAGAGGGTAATAATACCGGACAGCTTCGCCATACTTGATTATCTTTTTGACAAAGCGTATTTTGTGGTAGACGGTCTGGGTGTAATCGAAGATAATATGAAACGCAACCTTATGAAATATGGAGGTATAATATTTTCCCAGAGAGTGCTCCTTGCGCTGATTGATAAGGGGATGGACAGGGATGATGCCTATCTTGTGGTCCAGTCCACTGCACACGCGGCCTGGAATGAAGAGGGTAGTTTCAGGGAAAATATCTCTGCAGATAGCAAAGTAAAGAAGCTTTTTACGGAAAAGGAATTGGACGGATTGTTTGACTACAATTATCATCTCAGATATGTTGATGAGATAATCAAAAGGCTTGATGTTATTTAGCAAGACAGGACATGAACATAACATGAAGGGAAAAAGATAGTGCTGCATTACTACCGCGCCATAAATGGCGGCTTTGAATACTGCTTCTATATCGAGACTGCCGGGAAACTTACCAATAATGAACTTCATACTTTAGAATGGCTCCTTGCAGAGACTTTTGAACCGGAAAATTTTTCTAAAGCATCCATGCTTAAAGATAAAAATATTGTTGAGCTGGGACCCCGGATGAATTTTGAAACTGCATATTCCACCAATGCCGCCGCAATATGCAATTCATGCGGCATCAAAAAGGTGATCCGGCTCGAGAGATCCAGGAGATATCTTGTTCCTGCAGAGGCAGAGCGGACAGAATTTATTAGAGCCAGTCATGACCGGATGACAGAATGCCTTTACGGAGAACCGCTAGAATCATTTGGGACCGGCATCAGGCCAGAAAAAATATATGATATTCCCTTTATGGAAAAAGGAATAGATGCTCTCAAAGAGATAAATGAAAGCATGGGTCTTGGCCTGGATGGCTGGGATATTGATTTTTACTATGACCTGTTTGTAAATAAGATTGGAAGAAATCCTACTAATGTAGAATGCTTCCAGCTCAGCCAGGCAAATAGCGAACATTCCAGACACTGGTTTTTCAAGGGAAGACTTATGCTTGACGGCAGGGAAGTCCCGGAAACCTTGATGCAGCTTATCACGGCACCCCTGGATGCGAACTCTTCCAATAGCCTTATAGCATTCAAGGATAATTCAAGCGCCATAAGGGGGCATAAAGTCAATACTATAATCCCTTCAAGGCCGGGTTTTTACTCAAGATTTGTCTCGGAAGAAACAATCTACCATATTATACTCACTGCAGAGACACATAACTTTCCAAGCGGAATAGCGCCTTTCCCTGGAGCAGAAACCGGCACCGGCGGAAGGATAAGGGATGTGCAGGCTATAGGAAGGGGAGGACTTGTAATAGCCGGGACTGCAGGATACTGCACCGGTAATCTTAATATACCCGGTTTTGATATACCTGGAGAAGATAGAAACTTTATATATCCGACGAATATGGCAGCTCCGCTGGATATAATGATAGGGGAGAGCAATGGTGCCTCTGATTATGGAAATAAGTTCGGAGAGCCAGTAATACAGGGCTTTACACGGACTTTCGGCCATAGAGCGGCAGACGGAGAAAGGCGTGAATGGATAAAGCCCATAATGTTTAGCGGAGGCATAGGACAGATGGACGGAAGGCATACCAAAAAACAGGAACCGGAGAAAGGGATGCTCATAGTCCAGATCGGAGGACCCGCATACAGGATAGGGGTCGGCGGAGGTTCGGCTTCGAGTCTGATACAGGATAAAGCCAGGGAGGAACTTGATTTTAATGCTGTACAGAGGGGGAATGCCCAGATGGAGCAGAAACTAAACAGGGTGATCAGGGCCTGCATTGAGATGGGAGATAAAAATCCGATATTGAGCATACATGACCAGGGAGCAGGGGGACCATGCAATGTCCTGACTGAGATAGTGGAGCCTGCCGGCGGAAGAATAGAGATAAGAAATATACAGCTCGGCGACAGGACCATGTCCGTTCTGGAGATATGGGGCGGCGAGTACCAGGAAAGAGATGCATTCCTGATAGGGAAAGAAAAACTTGAACTGCTGCGATCCATCTGCGACAGGGAAAAAGTTGGACTCGAAAATCTCGGAGAGATAACCGGCAGCGGCAGAATAGTGGTATATGACAGGGAAGACGGATCTACTCCGGTCGATCTTGACCTTGGAGAGATACTTTCCAATATTCCCCAGAAGACATTCCGGCTTGAAAGCAAAAAGAAGGATTTGAAAAAGTTAAATATTCCAAAAAATTTATCAGTCGAAGAGGCAATAAAGCTTATATTCAGGCTCCCTTCAGTAGGATCGAAAGGTTTTCTTGTAAGAAAAGTAGACAGGAGTGTTACCGGCCTGATAGCGAGGCAACAGTGCTGCGGACCGCTTCAGCTTCCTGTATCGGATGTCTCCATAATAGCGCAGAGCCACTTTGGGCATACTGGAGCCGCTATATCTATAGGGGAACAGCCGCTCAAAATGATGGTGAATGCAGCTGCCGGAGCAAGGATGTCGGTTGCGGAGGCGCTTACTAATATGGTCTGGGCGCGCATAAGCAGTATTGAAGATATAAAGTGTTCGGTCAACTGGATGTGGCCTGCGAAACTTCCGGGAGAAGGAGCCGAACTCTACAGGGCAGCTAATGCCGTTAGCGGTATCATGAAAGATCTTGGAATTGCCGCCGATGGCGGAAAGGACAGCGTGTCAATGGCAGCCCGGGTGAAGGACGAGATTGTGAAGGCTCCCAATCAAATGGTGGTCTCTGCATATGCATCCGTGCCTGATATAAGGAAGGCTGTTACGCCTGATATTAAAAAACCGGGGGAAAGCAGGCTGGCTATTATCGACATATCCGGAGGCAGAAGCAGGCTGGGCGGTTCTGCTCTGGCACAGGCACTGGGACAGATTGGGAACAGCTGTCCCGATATAGATGATCCCGGGAAACTGGCTTCGGCTTTTAATGCTGTACAGGAGCTGCTATCAAAAGATCTTATACTTTCGGGCCATGATATAAGTGATGGCGGGCCAGTAACAGCACTTGCTGAGATGGCAATGTCTGGAAATTGTGGAATGGAAATAAGTCTTCCGTCCCCTCCATCCTTAGAATGCGGCCCGGTGGCACAGCTTTTTTCTGAGGAAGCCGGATTTGTAATAGAATATCTGCCCGAAAATCAGGAAGAAATGCTTTCTATACTTTCCGGCTGCGGCATCTCACCGATCCTGGCGGGAAAGACATTAAAGGATAAAAAAGTGACGATCTCTACCGGAGGCAGGACATGCCTTGATATAAATACAGATACTCTGCTTTGCTGGTGGGAAGAAATAAGCGACAAACTGGAAGAGAATCAGATGGATCCCCGTCTTGCATCAGAACAGGCCGGCTCGCATTTAAGGAAGGGCCCGGAGTACAGGCTTACCTTTACTCCGGAAAATACATCGGAAAATATAATTAAAAGGACCGGCAAACCCGGAGTTGCAATAATCCGTGAAGAGGGAAGCAATGGGGACAGGGAGATGACATCTGCATTCTATCAGGCAGGGTTTGAGGTCTGGGATGTGGCGATGAGTGACCTTCTTTCCGGAAAAGCAAAACTCGATGATTTCAGGGGAGCGGTATTTGTAGGGGGTTTTTCATATGCGGATGTGCTCGACAGCGCAAAGGGCTGGGCAGGCACAATAAGATTTAACCCCCGTTTAAGGAAGATGTTTGATGACTTTTACAAAAGAACCGATACCTTTTCACTGGGGGTATGCAATGGCTGCCAGCTGATGGCGCTTCTGGGATGGGTTCCCTGGCGCGGGCTTGAAGAGATCAAGCAGCCAAGATTTACGGCCAATCCCTCCGGAAGGCTTGAATCCAGATGGGTAACAGTGAAGATAAATAAGAGCCCTTCCATTATGCTCAGCGGCATGGAAGGCTCACATCTTGGAATATGGGTAAATCATGGAGAAGGATATTTCAATTGTCCGGACAGGAAAGTCCTCAACCGCATAAGGAAAGAAGGCCTGGTACCGCTTACCTTTGTTGACGATGAGGGGAAAACTACTGAGAGATATCCATATAATCCAAACAGCTCACCTGAAGGTATCACGGCGCTATGTTCCTCTGACGGCAGGCATCTTGCTATGATGCCCCATCCGGAAAGGGCTTTTTTGACCTGGCAGTGGCCCTGGATGCCGGAAGAGTGGCGTGAAAAACTGGACTGCTCGCCCTGGCTCAAGATATTTCAGAATGCCAGACAGTGGTGTGAAAAAAAGGGATAGAATAATCTCTTTTTAAGTATTAGAATATTGTTTTTCTGATATAATAATTGTTTGTATCGGGAGATAAATTTAAAAGTTTTCAGATGGAAAGTATGCAGAATAAAAAAAACAGCAGGATATTTATTCCAGAGAAAAGAATAAATGAGGAATGCGGAGTCTTCGGAATATATGCACCGGAGAGAAAGGTATCGGAGATTATATTCTACGGTCTTCAGGCTCTCCAGCACCGGGGGCAGGAGAGCGCAGGTATTGCAGTATCTGATGGGGAAGATATCCTTGTCTTCAAGGATCTTGGGCTCGTAACACAGGTTTTCAATGAGCAGAATATTGTGCCGCTTATGGGCCATATAGGGATAGGGCATACAAGGTATTCAACCAGAGGAAAAAATATCTGGATAAATTCCCAGCCCATATACAAGATATTTAAAAATGAAAGCTTTGCCATAGCCCATAATGGAAATCTCACAAATATAAGGGATCTCAGGGAAGAACAGGTGGCAAAGGGTGTAAAGTTTGAGACCACTACAGACACTGAAGTCATAGCTTCACTTATGGAAAGCTCAGACAGCAAGAGTATTGAAGGCGCCATAAAGGAAGCAACTTCAAAATTGGAAGGTTCCTATTCACTGCTTATCCTTACCAAAAACAAACTTTTCGGAATAAGGGACCCGCATGGCTTCAGGCCCCTGGTGCTGGGGAGCCTTGATGGAAATTATGTGCTTGCTTCGGAGACATGTGCACTCGATATCATTGATGCAAGATTCATCAGGGAAATAGATCCCGGGGAGATTGTGGTAATAGACAGGGATGGTTTGAGGTCCCAGATGCTTCTTCCGGTGGACAGGATATCCATGTGCGTTTTTGAATTAATATATTTTGCACGCCCTGATAGCTATATACATGATAAAAATATGTTTAAGGTGAGGCACCGCATGGGAAAGGAGCTTGCAAAAGAATCTCCGGTAAATGCAGATATAGTAATCAGTGTCCCTGATTCCGGAACACCTGCAGCAATAGGCTATTCCGCCTCTTCAAAAATACCATATGCGGAGGGCTTCATAAAAAACAGATATATAGGGAGGACCTTCATACAGCCTGTGCAGGAGGTAAGGGAAATAAGTGTAAGACTGAAACTTAATCCCCTCAGGGATATAATAAGAGACAAAAGGATAGTAGTGGTAGATGATTCTATAGTAAGAGGGAATACTTCTAAAAAGATAGTAAAGATGCTATATAATGCGGGAGCCAAAGAGGTACATATGAGAATAAGTTCCCCGCCGCTTTTATACCCATGCTATTATGGGATAGATATGGCTACCAGCAAGGAGTTTATAGCAAGCCATAGGACTGTAGAGGATATAAGAAGATTTCTAAATGTTGACAGCCTGAAATACATAAGTATCGAAGGACTGGTAAGGGCAATCGGTGAATCGAAAGATAAATTCTGTTTCGCATGCTTTAATGGTGATTATCCTGTACAGATACCGGAAAATATGGAATATGACAAGTTCTCATTAGACAGGGAGGAAAAGATCTCTTCCAATGCCTGAGCCCACTGATCAAAAACCGGCCGGATATACATATAAGGATTCCGGAGTAGATATAAATAAGGCGAACAGTATGTTGTCCGGCCTTAAAAATATTATAGGGTCGACACATAATAAAAATGTTCTGAGCGATCTTTCATCATTTTGCGGTCTTTTCAGGCTTGATACATCGGAGTACGGCGATCCTGTGCTCACATCTTCAACAGACGGAGTGGGTACAAAGCTGATCCTGGCAAAGCAGACCGGCAATTACAGCGGCATAGGGCAGGACCTTGTGGCCATGAGTATAAACGATCTGATATGCTGCGGAGCAAGACCTCTGTTTTTTCTTGACTATATCGCCTGCGGCAGAATAGATACAGTTAAGATAAGCGCGATCATAGAGTCAGTTGTTGATGCATGCAAATACTGTGATACCGTTCTTATAGGCGGAGAGACTGCTGAGATGCCTGATATGTATGCCGGCGATGATGTAGATCTTGCCGGATTTGCAGTGGGGATAGTCGACAGGGATAAAATACTAAGGCCGGGACTTGTAGAGAAGGGCGATCTTGTAATGGGCCTTTTATCATCCGGCCTGCATTCCAATGGCTTTTCACTGGTAAGAAAGGTAGTCGAAGCCGGGAGTCTCGATATAAAAGAGCCGCTGGACTGGACGGAAGGCAGAAACCTGGGAGATGTCCTGCTTGCACCAACAAAATTGTATGCTCCGCTTATCGGCCGGATACTGGGAAATGGCAATATAAAGGTGAAAGGGATAGCAAATATAACAGGCGGAGGATTCTACGATAATATAGACCGCATAATCCCGGATAATATGGATGCGGTGATTCATAAAGGGAGATGGGATGTCCCGGCCGTTTTCAGGACCCTAAAAGAGCTGGGAAATATTTCGGAAGAAGAGATGTTTCATGTATTCAATATGGGTATAGGAATGACAGTCATTATCTCCCCGGAAAGCCTGAAAGAGCTTGAAAATTTTGTCCGGGAAAAAGGCGAAGACATCATACTGTTGGGTGAAGTGGCCGCAGGTACCGGCAGGGTGCAGATCAAAGAGGATTGATTTTTATAAAGAGGTGTAATAGATGAGAAAGAAAATCGCTGTTTTTGCTTCCGGATTTGGCTCCAACCTTCAGGCTTTGATAGATTTTAATAAAAAATGCGGTCTCGGCGGAGATATTTCTCTTGTATTCAGCAATAATGGTGATGCATTTGCACTAAAAAGAGCTGAAAAACATAATATTGAAGCCGTGTATATTGATCCTGGAGAGTATTCAAACAGGGAGGAATTTGAGAGGGATATACTCAAGGTCATGGATGAATACAAAATAGACCTTATTGTACTTGCAGGCTATATGTTCCTTCTGACCCCGTTTCTCATTAATACCTATAAAAACAGGATTCTTAATATCCATCCCGCGCTGCTCCCGTCCTTTAAGGGAGTGCATGGCATAAAGGATGCTTATGATCATGGAGTCAGAATAAGCGGAGTAACGGTACATTTTGTGGATGAAGAGCTGGACAATGGTCCTATAATAATGCAGGCCCCGGTATATATGGACCGGAAAGATAGCCTGGAGCAATTTGAAGAAAAGATCCATGAAGTCGAGTACAAGATATATCCCCGGGCGGTGAAGCTTTTCTGCCAGGATAGATTGTGTATAGATGGAAGGAAAGTAGAGATACTATAAAAGATTATTAGCGGATAGAGGTATTTATGAAAGTAAAGATAGAAAGAGTCCTTATAAGCGTTTCCGACAAGACGGGAATAACCGATCTTGCCAGGGACCTTGAAAAAATGGGTGCAGAGATCATATCGACCGGAGGTACTCACCGGAGTATAGACCGGGCAGGGATAAAGGTGAGAAAAGTCGAGGAAATAACCGGCTTCCCCGAAATGATGGAAGGCAGGGTGAAGACGCTTCACCCTATGGTCCACGGAGGTATTCTGGCTGACCGGAAAAAAGACAGCCATTTGAAGGAGATGGCCTCTGCCGGGATTCTTCCAATAGATATGGTCGTGGTAAACCTCTATCCCTTCAAGGAGACAATATCGGCATCGGGTGCAGAGCCGGAGGATGCTGTGGAAAATATTGACATAGGCGGACCGACGATGATAAGAAGCGCAGCAAAGAACCATGATAGCGTAGCCGTTATAGTGGACCCCTCCGACTACGGCGAGATATCAAGAGAGATGCAGGAAAACGAGGGAAGCCTTTCAGCAGATACTCTTTACAGGCTTGCAGTAAAAGCATTCCAGCATACCTGTGAGTATGACAGCGTGATCTTTGAATATCTGCATGGCAGGATAGATGAACATAAAGATACAAAAATAAATATCCATCCCGGCCTTAGCATAGGTATAGGCGGTGCAAGCTGCAATACTGATATATACAGAGATAAAAGCGGAGAATTTACAGAGGATCTCAGCCTCGAATTTAAAAAAATTCAGGACTTAAGATATGGAGAAAACCCCCACCAGAAAGCATCATATTACAGGTCATCCTCCGCAGACGAGGGAAGCCTTGTAAATGCGAGAAAACTGCAGGGAAAAGAGCTTTCATATAATAATATACTGGACACTAATGCAGCCTTCCAGATAGTTAGAGAATTTGGCGAACCATGCGTGGCTGTTATAAAGCATAATAATCCGTGTGGCACTGCGATCGGCAGCAGTATTGCCGAAGCATATCAAAGGGCCCTTGATTGCGACCCGACCTCAGCATTTGGAAGCGTGGTGGCAAGCAATATGAGATGGACCGCACAGGCGGCAGAGTTTCTTTCGGATAAATATGTAGAAGTATTAATAGCCCCGGAGTTTGACAGGGAAGCTCTTAAAATAATGCTTGAGAAGAAAAACATGAGAATACTACAAACAGGCTTTGATGTAAGAGCCAATATATCCAGGCTTGCAAAGAAAAATTTTTCAACCGGTAATATAGATCTTAAAAGCGTGGATGGAGGGATCCTCTTGCAGGATATTGATGAAGGCATAGATGACAGGAAACAGTTCCGGGTAGCGACCGGAACACAGCCCACGGATTTGCAGTGGAGGGACCTGCTTTTTGGCTGGCAGATAGCCAAAAATGTTAAATCAAATGCAATAGTGCTGGCGCTTGACGGAGCCACAGTCGGAATAGGCGCCGGGCAGATGAGCAGGGTAGACGCTGCAAAAATAGCGATAGATAAATCCTCCGGAAGATGCAAAGGTTCGATAATGGCCTCAGATGCATTTATTCCCTTTAAAGATGTGGCGGAGCTGGCGGATGCCAGCGGCATTCTGGCAATAATACAGCCAGGAGGGTCAGTAAGGGACGATGAGGTTATAGAGACCTGCGATAAGTACGGAATACCGATGGTATTTACAGGTAATAGGCATTTTAAACACTGATCAATCAATATGGACTTTTCCGGAATACTTCTTGCAGGTGGAAAAAGTAAAAGATTTGGGCCCAACAAGATAAAGATAATATCTGATGGGATCCCCCTTTTAGCGGATCAGGCCATAAAGCTGTGCTTTTTCTGTAATGAGATCATAATATCCTCAAGCCGGGAGAACTATAGCTTCATAAGACGTACCCTGGAAAAAATCAAAGACTATGGCCGGATGCTGGAAATACCTGAGGGAGTGCAGATCCCGCCCATAAAAATAGTCCTGGATGAAAATATTATAACAGAAAATACCAAAAGCATCGGACCCCTTGCCGGCATATACACCGGACTAAAAAAGTCCGGCAATGATAAGTGCCTCGTAGTTGCCTCTGATATGCCGTTTATTTCTTATAGGCTGCTGAAGCTTCTGACAGATACGATAAAAGAAAGCCCGGGAGCCGGTTCAGTAATAATAAGAAATAAAAAAGGGACAGAAGCCCTGTGCGGGATATATTCGAAAGAGTATATTAAAATAATAGAAGAAAACATAAAAAGGGGAGTCTATAAGATATCTAAAATACTGGATGGCCAGGAAGTCAAATGGATGGACAGCAAAAGGCTCAGGGAAGAGAAAATAGATATGTATAACTTTTTTAATATAAATTCAAGGGAGGATATTAAAGAGTTTGTACGAATATATGATAAGGGAGCAATCGGACATGCTACCGGTAATTTAGATAGCAGACCAGGTAAAAAGTGGAAAGATAACTTTTATAGAGGAGCCGGAAAAATAAACATTGCTCAGACCTTCATTATTAGAAAATAAGATAATGAATGCATATAATAATGCTTGAACGGGAGCATCAAAGGTAAAATGTTTACAGGGATGGATCATTCTATTTCGTATATGAATCCGCCTGTGGTCCTGTATCTTGCAAGGAGTTCAAATCCGGAAACTGAATGGGCATCATCTTCCGAGAGAGTTATCAGGTATTTATGAGCATCTTCTGAAGTCCTGTTTATACTCTCTATCTCTGTATTTATCTCATTGAAGGTCCTGCCGCTTATATTTATGAACTTTATATCCCTCGGGTAGAGATTGTACGCCATCTCTGACATTATATATACGGGTTCACCCCTTACGAATACTATGATACCCCTTCCTTCAGGTATGATGCTGTCCACCCACATGATGAACTTCTCAAAGTCATAAAAACCCTGATATGTATCCTCCAGCCGGCCGGACATGATATTGTCCCCATAGGCTCTCCAGTAGCTTTTCATAGTGGCCGCTTCGGCATAAATATATGTGGCCGAAAAAAACATCAGGATAGAGAGGATAAATACAAATACCGCTTTCTTTACAATCATCCCGCAGCTTATGCTCTTATTGGAAAAGGATCTGAAAAGCAGGTAATAGATACAGCAAAGCATTAGAAACAAAAATAGCAATATATATGCCGGTATCAAAAAATTGTTTATATCTGTAGATCCGGTTTTTGCGGCCCCCGGCAGTAGTTTTCTTCCCAGATATATGTCAAGAGGGAAAAATACCCTCTTTCTAAGCACCACGGATGACATCCGGATATCGGTGCCTTCCACTTGAGGGAGCTCCACTATCATATTATTGAATCCTGAAGACGGGATCCATCCCTTATTTGTGCCAAGCGGGATATAGTACCTGTGTCCGGTACCGTCAATATATAATTTAAACCTCTGCTGATAAATATTTGCGGTTTCGTCTGATGGGCGGGACCATTTGATTGCGGCTGTACCGGATGGATAATCAGCCGAACCTGGATTTGAGGCTGTTATAGCCGCTACCAGATAATGGCCCATGGAGGGTACGAGGCTGCCGGATATCTCGAGGGCATAGGAATCCGGCTTACATTCATAGGTTGTATCGGCCCCGGTGCTAATAAGGGGCGTGCAGAACAGCATGAAAGTGATCATAAAAAACCCTGTGAGTATTATGATTACTCTTTTTGCTGTGCTTCTTTTCATGCCGCGCCTTCTGCCATGTCCTATTTATGCCTTCAATGGCTGATATCCTAATCTTACTAAAAATATATGCAAAGGCAATGTTAATTTGTGCAATAATCTTTTATTATATTAAAGATATCTGAAGCTCGGAATCTTTTATAGATAGGAGATAGATGGCATACATTTATTTGATACTGGGATTGTCTTCACTCTTCTTCATGGGATATGCTCCTGTATATTTTCTCCTTCCCGGGAAAGGCGGCTACAAGATA
>CBEVGD010000011.1:0-25560 GCA_965549355.1 uncultured bacterium
GTAGTTGGTCGAGTATTTCAGGCATGTTTCACAAGATAAACAGGAAAAAGACAAGAGAAATAAGGCTGGGGAAGCTTAAAACAGGCAATGGGAATCCTATTTCTATCCAGTCTATGACAAAATCAAAAATTGCAGACACTGCTGGAATAGAGAATGAGATTCTGGAGCTTATGGATTGCGGCTGCGAGGTCATAAGGATAGCTGTTCCTGATGAAGATGCAGCAGTTGCATTAAAAAAGCTTATAGAATCGGGTATTTTTGCTGTCCCTGTTGTAGCCGATATTCATTTTGATTACAGGCTGGCACTTGAATGTATAAGAGCCGGAGCTGACGGGATACGCATAAACCCGGGGAATATAGGCGGATATGAAAGAACCGCAAAAGTCATCGAATCTGCGAAAAGGAGCGGCACTGCGGTAAGGATAGGCATAAATGCAGGATCAATAGATAAGAAGGTCCTCAAAAAAAACAAAGGTGATATGAAGAGCTCTATGGTCGAGAGCGCTATGGAAAATATCAAACTTTTGGAGAGCCTTGATTTTTATAATTTTAAAATATCTGCAAAGGCTTCTTCCGTGCTGGATACTATAAGGGTCTATAGGGCAATATCCGCAAAGTGCGGATACCCGCTGCATCTTGGCGTTACTGAGGCCGGACCACTTCTAAGGGGGACAGTAAAGTCATCAGTAGGGCTCGGGGTGTTGCTGGCAGAAGGTATCGGAGACACTATAAGGGTCTCTCTGACCGAGAGATCTGTAGAGGAAGTAAGGACCGGCCGTTTCATACTTTCAAGCCTTGAACTAAAGAGCAGCGGCATCGACATAGTGTCGTGCCCTACCTGCGGAAGGACCATGGTGGATCTTTCCGGCATAGTCAGGGAAGTAGAGAAGATGGTCTCAAATGTAAAGAAGGATCTAAAGCTGGCAGTCATGGGCTGTATTGTAAATGGTCCGGGCGAAGCCAGAGATGCAGATCTGGGGATTGCATTCGGCAGGGAAAAAGCTGCACTATTTCTAAAGGGATCTGTTATAAGAAGGGTTAAAAAGGACAGGATACTTGAAGAATTTAAAAAAGAATTACAAAAGCTAATATAATATTTAAGGAGCAAAGTTGAAATATTCAGAAGCATTTATTCCTACTCTGAAAGAAGAGCCGAAAGAAGCTGAACTTGCGAGCCATGCACTCACACTCAGGGCAGGGCTTATCAGAAAAATAGCATCGGGCATATATGCATTTTTACCTGTAGGCACAAGGGTGCTTCAGAAAATAGAACAGATTGTAAGGGAAGAGATGAACAGAGCCGGAGCTATTGAGCTTTTATTGCCGGTAATGCAGCCTTCGGACCTGTGGGAAAAATCCGGACGGTGGGATGAATATGGGGCGGAATTGTTCCGTTTAGAGGATAGGAGCGGCCGTTCTTTCTGCCTGGGGCCCACGCATGAGGAGATAATGACCCATCTTGCATATCTTGATATAAAATCATATAAGGACCTGCCGCTCAATCTATACCAGATACAGGTTAAATTCAGGGATGAGATCAGGCCGAGGTACGGACTCCTGAGGGCAAGGGAATTTATAATGAAGGATGCCTATAGCTTCTGTGAAAATGAGGAAGGTCTTGATGAGATATACAGAAAAATGCATGGAGCCTATACCCGGATAATCGAGAGGCTGGGACTGAGGTTCAAGGTGGTGGAGGCTGATACGGGGCTAATTGGAGGAAAATCTTCGCATGAATTTCTTGTTCTTGCAGGTGATGGAGAGGAGACGCTGGTATATTGTCCGGAATGTGGATATTCAGCAAATATGGATCTGGCATGCTTTAAGCCCTCTGAGGATATTGCGGCCGCGGATGGAATGGCCGGGGATATAGAAGAGATCAGCACACCTGGAATAACTGATATAGAGAACCTTTCAAAGTTTTTAAAAGTGGAAAAAAGCAGAATTGCCAAGACAATGCTTTTAAGTGATAAAGATAGTAAAGTACATGCTTTTATGGTGACAGGCGACAGGGAACTCAATCTGGCAAAAGCGGAGAAATTTCTGGGCAGAGAGCTCAGACTCTATGAAGGATCAGGCGAAAGGTTCGCTATGGGCTATATAGGTCCGGCCGGCCTTGGCACCGGTATTGAAATATTTGCCGATAAACCTTTAGAGATGATACAGAGCATTATAACAGGAGCAAATAAAAAAGATCTTCACCTTAAAAATGTAAATCTAAAAAGAGATGTAAATATAAAGGCATACGGGGATTTTTCATACCCTGCTGCCGGCGATCTTTGCGAAAAGTGCGGATGCGGCCTTAAGATAGAAAAAGGTATTGAGGTAGGACATATATTTAAGCTGGGTAAAAAGTACAGTGAGAAGATGGATGCAAAATATCTTGATCGGGACGGGAAGCTGAAGCCTTTTGTAATGGGTTGTTATGGAATAGGGGTAACAAGGATGATGTCTGCTGTCATAGAGCAGCTGCATGACGGGAAAGGCATAGTATGGCCGCCTTCCATAGCGCCTTATCTGGTAAGCCTGATAGTGACCACATCCAAATCTGATGAGATGTCAGAGATAGGGGAGAAAATATACAGGGAGCTTGTAGATAGCGAAATAGAGGTACTTTATGATGACCGGAGAATAAGCGCCGGAATCAAATTTAAGGATTCCGATCTTCTGGGGCTTCCCCTGAGGCTGGTTATAGGCAGAAAACTTCTTGAGAAAAAGCTTATCGAGGTCCAGCTCAGAAAAACCGGTGAAATGTTTGAATTGCCGCTTGATGAGATAGTGAGATTTATCAAGGATTTCAGATCCAAAAATATGGAGAAATGATTCTTCGATGGAAAAAGAGAAAGTCAAAATCCAGGGGATCCTGGAAAAGATAGTCTTTAAAAACCCCGATAGCGGCTATATGGTGGGAAGGTTAAAGTCTGAAAGCGGCGAACCGGTGACAATTGTCGGAAATGTATTTGAACTGCAATGTGGAGAAGAGCTTGAAGTAGAGGGGAAATGGGTGGTAAACAAGACATATGGAAAACAGTTTGAAATATCTTCAGTAAAGACCAGTACGCCGGTGACCATAAATGGGATTGAGAGTTATCTCGGTTCAGGGATGATAAGGGGAGTCGGCCCGGCAATGGCTGCAAGGATAGTGGCGCGCTTCGGAGAGAATACCCTTGAAATATTTGATGATGATCCGGAAAAGCTTTCAGAGATAGATGGGATCGGTAAAAAAAGAATCAAGCAAATAATACAATCATGGAATAAGCATAAAAATATAAGAAAAGTAATGATCCTTCTCCAGTCCTATGGTATATCAAGCACATATGCTATGAAGATTTATAATACTTATGGAGATAATGCTGAAAACATCATCAAAATAAACCCTTACAGGCTTGCAGAAGATATCTTTGGAATAGGTTTTAAAATAGCAGATGATATTGCAATGAAGGCAGGGATTGAAAGGGATTCTATTTTTAGGATAAGGTCCGGAATACTGTATCTGCTCCACCGGGCCGAAGACGGCGGACATTGCTTTCTCCCTTATGAAAATATCGTTAATAGCGCTCTGGAATTTTTGGAGACGGGGCTATCGCTTATAGACCGTGCGATAGAAGATCTTCAGAGAGATGAGAAGATAATGGTCGTAGATGGCGATGACATAAAAAAGATCTATCTTAAAAACCTTTATATTTCCGAACAGTATGTAAAAGAGAAAATACTTGAGCTGATAAACTGCCAGAAGGAAGAGTCCGGCAGGAAAGGCAGGGAGGCCCGATATAATAGATTGATAAATGAACTTGCAGATGCGAACAATATAGAGCTTGATGCAATACAGATAGAATCTATTATCAAAGCCCTTATGGAAAAGGTGATAATAATAACGGGAAGTCCGGGTACCGGAAAGAGCACAATACTTAATTTTATTATAAAAATACTTGAAAGAGAAAATAAAAAGGTCCTCATGGCTGCTCCAACGGGACGTGCTTCAAAGAGGATGACGGAAATAACAGGCAGAGAGTCAAAGACTATACACAGGCTTTTGAGCTTTAATCCAAAATTGAATAAATTTTTAAAAAATGAAGAAAATCCTATCAATGCAGATGTGATTGTGATCGATGAGGCGTCAATGCTTGATATAAGGCTCACGAGAAGCCTCCTCTCAGCAATCAGGAAAAATACCAGCATTGTCTTTGTGGGCGATATAGACCAGTTGCCTCCAGTAGGGCCCGGATATGTATTGGGCGACCTGATAAGGTCAGGAGCGGTTCCTGTGTCCGAGCTAAAAACGATATACCGTCAGGAAGGAGAGAGCCAGATAATAAGGAATGCCCACCGCGTAAGAGATGGGGAGTATCCGGATATCAGAAGGTCGGGATTGGAAGATTTTTACTTTATTGAGAAGAATGATCCGGCGGGAACGGTAGAGCTTATCATCCACCTTCTCACGAAGAAAATACCGTCAAGCTTCAATATGGACCCCCATACTGACGTCCAGGTGCTTGTTCCGACAAACAGGGGCATATGCGGGGTGCTGAATCTCAATTCAAGAATACAGGAGGCAGTAAATCCGGGAAGCGGAGGAGTTATCCATGGGAACAGGCGGTTTAAAACCGGAGACAGGATCATCCAGCTTAAGAACAACTATGAGAAGGAAATATATAATGGCGATATAGGCATAATCAAAAGCATAGGTAGTGAGTTAAAGGAAATGGATATTGATTTTGACGGAAAGGATATAAGCTACAGTTTTTATGAATTAGATGAGATAAGCCATTCATATGCGATATCCATTCATAAATCCCAGGGCTCAGAATTCAAATGCGTTATAATACCCCTTCTGACATCACACTATATGCTTCTTCAGCGGAATCTTCTTTATACGGCGCTTACAAGAGCCAGGGAGCTCGCAATACTTGTAGGGAGCAAGAAGGCCATAGGATTGGCGGTAAATAAAAATGTAGTAGAAAAAAGATGTACAGGCCTCTGGGAACTGCTTCAAGATATGTAGGGTAAGGGCTCCATCTCCATATATTTCTAACAGTTCGGGAAATTATAATCAATAAAATATTTTATGTAATTTTTAATTATTTATGCTATACTTTAAGCGAAATTTTAAGTAGGTTATAAAAATAGTGGGCAATCTCCCACTATTTTTTTGATTAAGAATTATTTGAAATTGCAGGTGATTTTGGTGGATAAACATGAATAAACAATTAATAGCGGCTCTGGTGGAATTGGAAAGAGAAAAGGGTATCAAGGTAGATACCATCATAGAGGCTCTCGAGATTGCACTGGCCGCTGCATATAAAAGAAAATACCGGGTAGAACATGAATGCAGAACATCTATAGACACTACCAGCGGCGAAATAAAGGTATTCAAAATACTCGAAGAAGAGGGCGGAGAGGAGAGACAGGAAGAAATAAGCGAAGTCGAAGTTACCCCTGACAATTTTGGGAGGATAGCCGCCCAGACTGCTAAGCAGGTGATAGGACAGAGAATAAAGGAAGCTGAGAGGGAAATAATGTATGATGAGTTCAAAGACAGAGTCGGTGATCTTGTCACAGGAATCGTACAGCAAAGCGATTCCCGCTTTACTCTTGTAGATCTTGGCAGAGTAGAAGCATTGCTTCCTCCATATGAACAGGTGCATGGTGAAAGATACAGGCACGGTGAGAGGATAAAGTGTTATATATCGGATGTAAGAAAGACCTCGAAGGGACCTCAGGTGATAGTATCGCGTACGCATACCGGCCTGATAAGGAGACTGTTTGAGCTGGAAGTACCTGAAATACATGAGGAAATAGTAGAAATTATGAGCATAGCAAGAGAAGCTGGTTTTAGGACAAAGATAGCAGTGAAATCAAATGAAAAAAATGTTGATCCAGTAGGTGCATGCGTCGGCCCCAAAGGTTCCAGGGTGAGGATGATAGTTGATGAACTTGGTGGAGAAAAAATAGATATTGTGGATTACAATGAGGACATGATGACCTATATAAAGAATTCACTCAGTCCCGCAAGAGTCAATAAAGTGCTCATAGATGATGAAAATAAATTTGCTCTTATAGTAGTGTCAAGTGATCAATTATCGCTTGCAATAGGCAGAGAGGGCCAGAATGCAAGGCTTGCAGCGAGATTAACGGGCTGGAAGGTGGATATAAAAAGCGATAAGCAATTTGAAGAAGAACTTGCAGAAGCCAGGGAAGAAAGAATTATGAGCAATAAGGAGGAAAGCGGATCCGAAGAAAAAATAGAAGAACCCGGGAAGAAAGAATCTGTTGAGCCTGTGAAGAAAAAGGCGGCCCCGGCCAAAAAGAAAAAGGAAGCAGGGTCCGAGAAGAAAAAAAGTAAGCCGGCCAAAAAGAAAAAAGAAGTAGCGTCCAAGAAGAAAAAAAGCAAACCGGCCAAAAAGAAAAAAGAAGTAGCGTCCAAGAAGAAAAAGGCGGCCCCGGCTAAAAAGAAAAAATAAGAAAATGAAGGGTCCCAAAAAGAGTTATAATTTTTGATTATCTTAAAATAGGAAGTGATCGCCATTAAGGTTATTGATTTAGCAAAAGAAAAAGAATTAACGACTGATGATATTTTTGATGTCTGTGACAGTATCGGCATAGCTATAAAAGGAGAGATGTCGGTACTTAATGATTCACAGGTAAGAAAAATAGAGACAGCTATCAAGAGGGAAGCAAAAAGAAAAACAAAAGAAGCTATAGAAAAAAAGGCAAGAGAAAAAGAAGAAAAAATTATAGAGGCTGAGAGGAAAAAAAAGGAAGAAGCTAAGAAAGCCAGAGAAGCTGCCAAAAAAGCAAAGGAAGAAAAAAAGAAAAGATCCGAAGCAGCTAAAAATAAGAAAATAGAAGAAGCCAAGAAAATAGAAGAAGCCAAGAATAAGAAAATAGAAGAAGCTAAGAAAAAAGAAGAAGAGAAGAAAAGGGCTGAGGAAGAAGCTAAAAAGAAAAAGGAAGAGGAAGCAAGAAAAAAGGAAGAAGAAGCAAAAATACTTGAAGAAACCAGAAAAGCAGAAAAAGCCGAGGGAAAGAAGACAAAGGAAGCTGAAAAAAAACAGGCAGGCAGACCTGCTGCTGAAAAGCAAAAAAGAATGAAAGATAGAGATGCTATCACGAAAAGCATTGAAGATGGCGCAGAACTGGAAGATGATGACTTTATAGATACTCAAAAAGCGTCGAAGAAAAAGGTCGGCTGGGAAGAAGAAAAAAAGATTGGCATTAAAAGCGTACTTGAAAGAGAGCTTGACAAAGAAGAAAAGAGCGGAAGGCTCAAGGCAAGATTTGTACAGAGAAAGCGCATAGAAAAGGTTAAAGGCGCTAAAACAGTTCAAACCAAAGATAAAAAAAGTCTTGAGGAAATAAGAAAAAAGAGACCAAAAATAAGAAAGATCGTAGAGGTACATGAGGGCATTACGATAAAACAGCTTTCTGAGAGAGTAAGCATACCTTCAAATGAGATGATAGGCGTTCTCTTTGGAATGGGTGAGGTGCTAAATATCAATCAATCCCTGAGTAAGGATATATTAGAGTTTCTGGCCCAGGAATACGGTTTTAAATATAGAATAATCGGATTTGAAGAAAAAATGGAAGAAGTATACCAGGATGCAAAAGAGGACCTGGTAGAAAGAGCTCCGATTGTTACAGTAATGGGCCATGTCGACCACGGAAAGACTACGCTTTTGGATTCGATCAGAAAGACAGAGGTTGCAGGCAGCGAAGCAGGCGGGATCACACAGAATATCGGTGCATATCAGGTAAAATTTAATAAAAGACAGATAACTTTTATCGATACTCCTGGACATGAAGCCTTTACTTCGATCAGGGCAAGAGGAGCCAGAGTTACAGACATTGCTGTTATAGTAGTGGCGGCTGATGATGGGATAATGCCCCAGACAATAGAAGCGGTTGACCATGCAAAAGATGCAGGCGTGCCAATAATTGTGGCAATAAACAAGATAGATCTTCCCAATGCCGATCCAAACAGGGTAAAACAGAGTCTTACCGAACATGAGCTGGTCCCTGAAGAATGGGGAGGCGATACTGTTGTTGTGGAAATTTCTGCAATAAACAGTAAAAATATCGACGAATTGTTGGAGATGGTCCTGCTTGTTGCTGATATGAATGAAATAAAGGGAAATCCCACAGCTGTTGGAACCGGAATCATAATAGAGGCAAGACTTGACAGAGGTATGGGGGCGATAGGATCTCTAATTGTAAAAAGAGGAAAAATAAAAATTGGGGACCCCTTTGTCACCGGAGATTCATATGGAAGAATAAGGTCCATAAAAGATGAACACGGCAATAGCCTTAAGGAAGCAATATTATCACAGCCTGTCGAGATAACGGGATTCTCATCTGTCCCAAAAGCTGGAGATAAACTTTTTCTGGTCAAGAATGAGAAGGTGGCCAGGGATCTGCTTGCCAAAAAAGATTATGATAGAAAAATGATGCAGGCAGAGGAATCCAAAAGGATGGTCACCCTTGAGAACCTTGTAGAGATATCCCGGGAGGGAGAGCTAAAAAAATTAAAGATAATCCTAAAGGCAGATTCCGGAGGATCTGCAGATGCTGTGGAGAAATCTTTTAAAAAGATAGAAACCGATGATATTAAGATTAATGTAATACACAGAGGAATCGGAGCCATAACAGAAAGTGATATTTTGCTTGCTGCCGCCGCTAATGCGATCGTGATAGGATTTGGCGTGGTACAGACCGTAAAAGCGATTGCACTGGGCGCAAAAGAGAAAGTAGATATAAGGACCTATACTATTATATATAAGCTCATTGATGATATAAAACTTGCATTCGAAGGTCTGTTTGAACCTGAGACAAAGATAGTTGAGAAGGGCAAAGCTGAAGTGAGAGAAGTGTTCAAGGTATCAAAAATCGGAAAGATCGCAGGATCATATATTCTGGAAGGCTCGGTAGAAAGAGGGAATATGGCCCGGGTGGTAAGAGACGGAACAATAGTATACGAAGGAAAAGTGACCGCGCTGCACAGGTTTAAGGATGATGTAAAGACTGTCGCTTCAGGATATGAGTGCGGGGTAAAGCTTGATAGTTACCAGGATATAAAAAAAGACGATGTGCTGGAGTTCTTCGAAGTAATATAGCGGATTGGCAGTATCAGGTGGACAGGATAAAAAAACTCGCAATCGACATCAAGAGAGAAATAAGCTTCATAATAAATACCAGGATAAAAGACCCCAGAATAGGTTTTGTCACAATTACAGATGCCAGACTTTCAACTGACGGCAAATATCTTGATATATATCTAAGCATAATGGGAAAAGGATCCGAAACAGATAAAAGCCTGAAAGCATTGAAAAAATGCAGCGGATTCATAAAGAAGAATCTTTCCGAGAGGATAAAACTAAGAAATGTCCCTGAATTAGAATTTATTTACGATGACTCGATCGATAGGGGAATGAAAATAACAGAGATACTTAAGGATATAAGTAAAAAAGGAAAAGATAGCTGTGATGAAAAATAATGGCCATGAGGCGCTTTATACTGAAATAACAAAAAAAATAAATGATGGTGATGATTTCCTGATAATAACACATATTTTTCCAGATGGAGATGCGCTTGGAGCGATTACAGCATGCCATAAACTGATTTCTTCAATGGGTAAAAATTCCAATATGATATGTAAGAGCAGCCTTCCATATCAATACAGCTTTTTACCGGGTTTCAGTGATATTAAACAGGATTTCAATATAAAGGATCTTGTAAATAAAAAAACTGTCTGTATTGTAATTGATTGCGCAGACGAGGAAAGAACCGGTCTGGATTTCGGATATATCAGAAAAAATGCAGGCTGCATTATAAATATGGACCATCACAGAAGCAATTCTCTATTTGGTGATATAAATATGGTTGATAGCAGCAAATCGGCTGCCTCCGAGATTCTTTTTGAACTACTGGACAGAAATTACAGGGACAGGCTGAATTATGATATTGCGATCGGTATCTATGTAGGGATTTTAACAGATACTGGAAGATTTCAATATAGTAATACGACTGCGAATGTCCACAGGATAACCAGCAAGCTTCTTGAATTTGGAATACATCCCTCAGATGTTTACGGCCATATATATGAAAGTGATCCTATGGGGAGATTTAAGCTTGTCCAGAAAGTTTTTAAGCGGATAAAGTATATTGAATCTCTTGGCCTTATCTATTCCTATGTACTGAAAAGAGATTTCAGTACATTAAACATACCTTTTTATGCTCAGGATGGGATCATTGAGCTTTTAAGGAGTGCGGAGGGAGCCAAAATAGCAGTACTCTTTAAGCAGGCAGACAATAACTCATATAAAATAAGCCTCAGAACATCTGAAAAAAATATCGATCTTTCCGAAATAGCTTCCGGCTTTGGCGGCGGGGGACACCGTACAGCTTCGGCATATAAAGATGAAGGAAGCCTCAATAGAGTTATTTCAAGGCTGAAAGATGCTGTAAGAGAGGGCACTAAGAAATGGCATTGATATCCAGATCAGAAATATTAAGAAATTTTAGCGGGATCATTCTGGCAGATAAGCATTCCGGCATTACTTCTTATGATATAATAAGAGATATTAAAAGGGTTTTTTTTTAGATAAAATCGGACACAGCGGAACACTTGATCCTGCGGCATCGGGACTTATTATCCTTCTTATCAATAGGGCCACAAAATTTTCAAATAGATTTTTAAGCCTGCCAAAAGAATATATAGCTTCCATAAAGTTTGGGATAGAAACTGATAGCATGGATCTTGACGGAAGAATAATCAGTTCCAGAAAGGTCGCTGATCTGGATGCGGATACACTAAATAATATTTTAATAGACTTTACAGGTAAAACCAAACAGCTGCCGCCGATGTATTCAGCGCTCAAGCATAAGGGAAGGCCGCTTTACAAGTTTGCAAGAATGGGGATAGACATTAAAAGAGATCTCAGGGAAATTGAGATTACGGGAATTAAAGTTTTAAAAATAGAAAAAGGTATATTGACCTTGAGGGTCAGATGCAGTTCAGGGACTTATATAAGATCGCTGGCAAATGATATCGGAAAAGCCTATGGGACCGGAGCAGTTCTGGCCGGACTTATCAGGACAGGAATAGGGACCTTTAGCGTGGAACGGGCCAAAGGGATAGATAGTATCCTGGAGTTAGCCGGAAATGAAGAGATACCGAAAAACACCGGCTGGATCATCAGTCTTCAGGAATTTTTTTTGAGAAATCCATCAGTATATATAAACGAAAATTCTGAAAAAAAAATATTGAATGGAAGCCCCTTAAGTGTAAGTATGATAGATGAGGACAAGAAAGGATTAACAGATCTGCTAAAAGAATTGAAAATTTTCAAAGGTCAATTTAAGACAGTAATAACAGTAAGATCGGGGAAAGGCAGCATACTTGCTTTGCATGAGACAATAAAAGAATTTTCCCCTATGGATGTAAAAAGCTTTAATAAAGATTTTACAAAAAGTGTTGTAATTTTTTAATAATTAACTAAAATCAAATAGTTTGGCTTTAGATGGATGCTTGAAGGGAAGGCAATTGACCAGAAACCTGGAATTAAAAAGCATAAAAAAAGATCAGTTCAAACAAGCCTGTACAGTGATGGTCATAGGTTTTTTTGACGGTGTCCATATGGGACATCAAAGAATACTGAATATATGCAATGCCAGATCCAGGGAAGAAAAAGGTTTGAGCGCGGCGCTTACATTTGATAAACCGCCCCTGAACATTCTGAAAAAGCAGATGTATAAAAAATTGATTCTGCCTTATAAAGAAAAAATTAGAATAATGGAGAGTCTTGGTATAGATATAATAGTAACCGCAGAAATAGGAATGGAATTTTTGAACTTAAGTCCGGAAGAATTCTGCGACGATATATTGATCGGATTATTTAATATAAAAGAACTTTTTATTGGGAAGGGTTTCCGTTTCGGCCGCGGCGGCTGCGGAGATGTCGGGTTTCTGAAGAAATATCTTGGCGCCCGCAGGATAAAAGTAAATGAAGTGAGCCTGATTGAAAGCCGGGGAGAAGTGGTGTCAAGTACTGTAATACGGAGATATTATTTAGAAGGCGATATAAAACGGGTAAAGGAACTGCTCGGGAGGGACCCGTATATCATCGGCAAAGTCATCAGGGGCGCCGGACGGGGCAGGAAGCTGGGGTATCCTACCGCAAATATAGATGTCTGCGACAGTCTGTTCGTCCCCGGCGATGGAGTATATTTTGGAAAGATATCCATAGGGAAAAAGAATGCAGGTGAAATTCCTGCATTAATAAATATTGGAGACAACCCTACATTCGGCGGTTCAAAAAAATGGGTAGAGAGCCATATGCTGGATTTTAACGGCAATATATACGGTGAAGACATAAGGATTACTTTTTTAAAGAAGCTGAGGAAAGAAATAAGATTTAAAAACGGTGAAGGATTAATAGAACAGATAAAAAAAGATATTGCAGATGCCAGGATTTTTTTTAAAAAGAATACAAAAAACAGTAATGAAACTTTTTTAATTCATTAAATTAGGAATTGATTTAATTGTAATTATAAAACACTTGTGATAGATTATATGACGACTAAATAAAGGAGGTGTGAGGTAGATTTGACATTAGTAAAGGAAGACAAACAAAAGATCATAGATAAATTTAAGATCCATGAGAATGATACAGGTTCTGCTGAAGTTCAGGTAGCAATACTTACAAGCAAGATAAATGCGCTTAATGAGCATCTAAAGACAAATAAAAAAGATCATCACTCAAGAAGAGGTCTGGTAATGATGGTAGGCAAGAGGAAAAGACTTCTTGAATACCTGAAAAACAGTGAAGTTTCAAAGTATAAAAAACTTATAAAGGGACTGGGACTAAGAAAATAGCCCGCCTTCGCATTAGCTTCATTTTTAAATTCATTTTTATTTAAAATTTAAGGAGTTTGGTATTGTAGTATGGAAACTAAATGTAAAATAGATTTAGGTGGAAAGACAATGGAATTTTCCACCGGTAAATTGGCCATGCAGGCCAATAGTGTTATCGTGAAATTTGAGGGCAATGGTATTCTTGTAACAGCAGTGATGAGTAAAAACCCATCGGAGCATCTTGATTTTTTCCCTCTTTCAGTAGATGTCGAGGAAAGAATGTATGCAGCGGGAAAGATCCCCGGAGGTTTCTTCAAAAGGGAAGGGCGCGCCTCTGAAAAAGCCATACTCATATCCCGGCTGACAGACAGGCCACTCCGGCCCCTGTTTGATAAGAATCTCAGGAATGAGGTCCAGATAATAGCCACTGTTCTTTCTGTGGACACCATAAATCTCTATGATATCTCTGTAATAAACGGTGCATCCATGGCTCTTTATATATCAGATATACCATTTGAAGAGCCGGTTGGTGCGGTAAGAATGGGGAAAATAGGTGAAGACTGGATCATTAATCCTACCTATGAGGAATTAAAAGAAAGTATAATAGATATAGTTGTGGCCGGTACGGAAAATGCGATATTGATGGTAGAGGCAGGGGCCAGAGAAGCTTCAGAGGAAATTGTTATAGAAGCAATCGGAAAAGCTCACGAAGAGATAAAAAAGATAACCGCACTTCAAAAGGAATTCAAGGAAAAGGTTGGAGTAGAAAAATCGCCTGTAATACATTTTGAATTAAATAAAGATGTAGAAGCAAAGACAAAAGAGCTTGCAGAGGAAAAGATCAAAAAGGTCCTTGATACAATTGAAGAGTATTCAAAAGATCCGGAAAAGGCGGATATAATAAGCAGCGGTACAAAAGACTTCCTCAAGGAGGAAATATCCATTATAAAAGATGAAATAATGGAAAAGTTATCAGAGGAATTTCCTGAGGATGTCGATAGCATAGGAATAAGCTTTAAGAAAATTGAAAAAGATCTTGTAAGAGACAGGATTCTTAATAAGAAAATAAGGCCGGATGGAAGAAAGCCTTCAGAAATCAGAAAAATAACATGCGAGGTGGGCCTCTTTCCTGAGACGACCCACGGGACGGGTCTTTTTACCAGGGGGAAGACACAGGCACTGACGATCCTTGCTCTTGGATCCATAAGAGAGGCACAGAGGCTGGATAATCTTGGTGGAGACGATTTTAAAAGGTATATGCATCATTATAATTTTCCTCCATTCAGTACGGGAGAGACATGGTTCCTGAGGGGACCAAAAAGAAGAGAGATCGGCCACGGAGTGCTTGCAGAAAAGGCATTAAAGCCGATGATCCCGGCTGAGGAAGATTTTCCATATGCATTAAGGCTGGTATCTGAGATACTGAGCTCCAATGGTTCGACATCTATGGCCAGTGTCTGCGGGAGCACGCTTGCATTGATGGATGCCGGCGTACCTATAAAGAGTCCGGTTTCCGGTATTGCTATGGGTCTGATAAAAGGAGAGGGAGACACATTTGAGGTATTGTCAGACATACAGGGCATAGAAGATTTTTATGGAGATATGGATTTCAAGGTAGCGGGGACCCGTGATGGAATAACTGCACTTCAGATGGATATTAAGATAAGAGGTATTGATCTGGAGATAATGAAGGAAGCTCTGGCAAGAGCCAGAGAAGGCAGGATGTATATACTGGATAAAATGCTTGGGACCATAACGGAGCCAAGGGCTTCACTGTCCAAGGCTGCTCCAAAAATAACGGTCTTCAAAATACCAAAAGAAAAGATAGGCGACATAATAGGCCCTGGCGGGAAACATATTAAGGGAATAAAAGAAGAATTTAAGCTGGATGAAATAGACATTACTGATTCCAATGATGAGGGAATGGTCTCTATAACTTCATCCGACGCAGAAGCAATAGATATGGCAAGAAAAAAGATTGAATCCATGCTTAAGGGTCCTGAAGATATAAAATTGGGAGAAGAATTTGTTGGAACAGTGGCGGGCATAACATCATACGGAGCTTTTATAAACCTCATTCCCGGAACAGACGGATTGCTTCATATTTCAAAAGTAGCGAAGGAAAGAATAAATAATGTTGAGGACTACCTGAAAATGGGTGAAAAAGTTCCCGTAAGAGTCGCAAATATTGATCCGAGGTCCAGAAAGATCAGTCTGGAGAGGACTGATATATAATCATATAAGATCAGTGTGGAGTTGATAGAAAAATAGCTGCAAAAAAAAGTATTAGTTATGACAACTATAAGATTACAGAACTGGATAGCGGGATCAGAGTAATAAGTGAGCATATACCTCACTTCAGATCCATATCCCTTGGGTTCTGGGTACCTGCAGGCTCCAGGGATGAGGATGACCATAATAATGGGATCACTCATCTAATAGAACATCTGATATTCAAAGGCACAGAGAGCAGAAGCTATAAGGATATTGCTGTGGCATTTGATGTGATGGGCGCCGAGTTTAATGCTTTTACCGATAAGGAAAACTGTTGCATCTATGCAGACTTTATAGACGAAAACCTCCCGGAGTGTCTTGAACTTCTTCTTGATATAGTATCTAACCCTTCTTTCTTTATAGAGCATATAAAAACTGAAAAGAAAGTGGTCCTGGAAGAGATAAAGATGATGGAAGATAATCCTTCGGACATTCTGCTAAATCATTTTTATTCTGAAATATTCAATGGCCATCCGCTGGCATATCCGGTACTTGGAACACGGAGTACCCTGAGAAAAATAAATAAGAAGAGCATAAACTCTTATTTCTCAGATAAGTTCGGATTGGGCAATATGGTCATATCCGCTGCAGGAAATATAGAGCATAATAGGCTCGTAGGGATGATAAAAAAATGTTCTGAAGAAATAAGGTCCGGAGTTCAAAATACTGATATTATAAAAGGCGGAACACCTGAAAACGGAAATGGCGGCCGGAGTATCCATCATGGCAAAAGCAAAGCTACACACCTATGTATGGGAGGTCTTGGGTGCGACAGGAGCAGCAGAGAGCGATATCCGCTGTCTTTATTTACAAATTTGCTTGGCGGCAGCATGAGCAGCAGGCTGTTTCAGAAGATAAGAGAGGAAGAAGGGCTTGCATACAGCATATCAGCAAATAATATACAATACGGAGATACGGGACTATTATTCATGTACGCTGCCTGCTCTGCAAAGAATGTCGATAAAATTTTGATGCTTATAAATAAAGAAATAGAAGATATAAGGAAAAACGGCGTAATAGGCGAGGAGCTTGAGAGAGCAAGGGAAAATATAAAAGGAAGCATAGTCCTCAGCGTTGAAGACATAAGTTCCAGGATGTTCAGACTCGGCAAAACTTTATTATTTGATAAAAAAGTTTTGACTATTAACCAGATATTAAAGAAAATAGACACAGTTACTATTTTTGACATAAACAATATTGTGGAAAAATATTTTTATCCCGAGAATCTCAGTACTGTTATTCTTGGAAAGAATATGAAAGGCATAAAACAATGAAAAGAATAGCTGTGTTTGGAATATGCGGCAGGATGGGCAGGGCCATTTCGAAAGAATTGGTAAAGGAAAAAGATATAGAACTGGTTGCCGGGTTTGACACCTGCAGTACAGGTAAAGATATTGGAGATATCCTCGGTACCGGAAATATGTCCTGTAGTATAACTAACTCATATGAAGATATTAAAAACCAGGCACCGGATATTATAATAGACTTTACGGTAGCCGATATCTCAAAAAAGACTATAATGTGGGCCATTAAGAATAATATAGATATTATAGTGGGAACCACAGGACTGGAGAGCCGGGATCTTGAAAGATTTAAAAAGATGGCCGGCGAATCAGATTCAAAAGTCTTTATAGTGCCGAATTTTGCAATTGGTGCAGTTGTGATGATGAAAGTATCGGCAATGATAGCCGGGTACTTTGATAATTGTGAGATCATTGAGATGCATCATGACGGGAAACAGGATGCTCCTTCAGGGACATCGCTGGCAACAGCTGAAAATATTTCTAAAAACATAAATTTCAATGATGAGAGGCTCAAAGACGGCGAAAAGGAGAATATTAAAGGCAGCAGAGGCGGTTTTAACGGAGGCATACATATACACAGCATAAGACTTCCCGGACTTGTGGCACATCAGAATGTAATATTTGGCGCGAAGGGCCAGACCCTCTCAATAAGGCATGACAGTACGGACAGAACCTCCTTTTATCCGGGAGTAATAATGGCTGTCAGAAATATCGGGAAGCTTTCAAATTATACATTCGGGCTCGATGCGCTAATTGATATTTAAAATTATGATAACTTTATACAGGATTTAAAAAAATAGAGAAAGTGAGAGACTAAAAAATAAAAAATGGCAAAAAAAAATAGTTTAAAATTAATACCCCTTGGAGGGGTAAGCGGCATAGGCAAGAATATGATGGTCATCGAGAAAGATAATCAGATGATAATCATAGACTGCGGTCTGGAGTTTCCGGACGAAGAAACTCCCGGCATTGATTTTCTGATACCTGATTTTTCTTATGTACTAAAGAATATTAATAAGCTCAAGGCAATAATTCTTACACATGGACATGAGGATCATATAGGAGGTCTGCCTTTTTTGTTTAAAAGAGTGCAGGTGCCTGTATACGGGACCAGACTGACGCTTGGTCTTGCAAAGACAAAGCTTGGCAATCTGGCAGGTTCGCAGACAATCGAATATAATGAGATCGATACGGACAGGACCCTGTCTATCGGAGGTCTCCTTATTGAATTTTTCAGGGTAAATCACAGCATACCTGACGGGGTGGGATTAATAATAAGGACCGATATAGGGACCATCATACATTCAGGAGACTTCAAAATAGATCATTATCCTATAGACAATGTCCATACGGAGATCCATAAGATAGCGAGAGCTGGAGAGGAAGGAGTCCTGGCATTATTATGTGACAGCACCAATGCCGAGAAAGAAGGATATACTCTTCCTGAAAGAGATGTCGGCAGAGCCCTGATGGATAAATTTGAAGAAGCCACAAAAAGGATAATCGTAGCTACATTTTCATCCCATATACACAGGATACAACAGGTTCTTGATGTATCAGCAAAGATGGGAAAGAAAGTGGCGATTTCGGGAAGATCAATGCTTAAAAGCATCAAGATATCAAGCGAGCTTGGTTATCTGAAGGTCCCTGAAAATATTGTTATCCCGATAAATAAGCTGGACGATTTTCCCATTAATGAGATAGTCATATTATCGACAGGCACTCAGGGAGAACCGCTTTCGGCTTTGAATAGAATGGCGATGAATGAACACAAGAGAGTAAATATAATGAGGGGAGATACGGTCATAATGTCTGCTTCTCTCATACCGGGCAATGAAAAAGCTATTTCAAAAACAATAAATATGCTTATTAAGCAGGGGGCAGAGGTCTTTTATAAGTCCATAGCAGGGGTGCATGTATCGGGCCATGCTGCTCAGGAAGAGATAAAAATGATGATAAGCCTGGCAAATCCCCAGTATTTTATACCCATACATGGTGAGAATAAACACAAGATCCAAAATGCAAGGGTAGCGCAATCCATGGGAATCCATCCCGACAATATCCTGAATATCCAGAATGGGGATATTGTAAAAATGAATTTAAATGTATGCAGATTGTCCGGGAACATAAAGCCGAAAAATGTATATGTTGACGGTATCGGTATGGGAAATATCGAGGATATGGTTTTAAGAGATAGAAAGAACCTCTCAAATAATGGTATTATTTTTGTAGCTGTGGGGATCAGCGCTTCTGAAAGAAAAATAGTCATGGAGCCTGATTATACGATGAAGGGAATAATATTTATAGATAATATAGATAAGATATTAAGAGAAGGCAATAAGATACTTATAGATTCTATCAATACCTGTTTTAAAGAGAATATACTCGAGAAAAACAGGATAGAAAACTATATTACCGATAAGCTGGAAAAATTTATTTTTAAAAAAGCCAGGATTAGACCTATAATAGCATTAAAGGTCCTGGTAAAGTGATTTTGTAATCATTTATTTTTGGTTGGTTATGGCACAAAAAAACAGCAAGCGGAAATCATCTGTCAAAAAGACATCAGGTTCCCGCGATAGCATCAGAAAAACAAAGAAGAGCACCGGTTATATTGGCAGAAGAGTAGAAGTATACGGGATTCTTGTACTCATGATAGCCATACTTTTAACTATAAGCGTGTTTATCCCGCAGGATTCCGGATTGATCAATAAGAGAGTAAATGAATTCTTTTCATATATTTTTGGAATCGGTAAATATATCATACCATTCTTATTGCTTATATGGGGCGCGAGTTTTTTTATAAAAAAAATAAAACTGCTTTCACTAAGGTTCGGATTCGGATTTCTCCTTCTCTTCATTTCGCTTATGGGGATAATATCAAGCAATTTTAGATATACAAATATATTTGATAGTGTTCTTATAGAAACAAGGGGCGGGATAACCGGTGCCGGAGTCTTTTACGGGCTCTTTAAATTATTCGGCAGAGCAGGTGCAATAACGGTCCTATCTGTATTAATGGTCATCTCCATCCTCGTGATAACAAGGATCTCCCTGCTTGATATAGGCAAAAAACTTGGAGTTATCTTCAAAAATATAGATTTTAAGATATTCAGCGAAGTATTCAGGAAGGAAAAGCCGCTGGAGAAAAGGGAGAGTAGTGAAATATTAAGAACGGTCCGCGATAGAAAAGAAAAAAGCAATGGAGAAGGAAAGAATACTGTAGTGTCCGGGAAGAGCGGGAAGGAATTTGTTGCGGAGCCTGAATTGATAGATAATCTTAGCAGGGATGCTATGGAAAAACGGTTCAAAAAGGAGAGTAACTCCGCAAAAGTTGAGCAGCAATTAAAAATGCCTATAATTAAAGAAGACAGTGAAGACGAAAACTACAGGACGCCTCCCAGCAATCTTTTAAAAAAATCTAAAATTATCCCTTCAAAATTATTTAAGCAGAGCATAAAGGAAAGGGTAGGCACCCTTAATAAGTTATTTGAAGATTTTAATCTTCCGGCAAAGATAGACAGAGTAATAAGGGGGCCGTCAGTTACGATGTATGAGCTCACACTATCTCCGGGTGTAAAGGTCCAGAGATTATTCAGCCTGGAAGATGATTTCTGTGTAGCTCTTGGTTCGGCGGATCTCAGGATACTGGCACCGATACCCGGAAAATCGGCGATAGGCCTTGAGGTTCCGAATAAATTAAGAAGTATAGTGACTCTTGGCGATATATATTCACGGGGGGATAGTAAAATGTCAGACGAGGTTCTTGCTGTACCCCTTGGGAAAAACCTTTCTGGAGATACTATATATATGAATATAATAGAAATGCCTCATGTGCTGATCGCCGGGGCCACAAATTCGGGCAAGAGCTCATGCCTGAACAGTATAGTCATTTCATTACTTATGAGGGCCAAACCCAGTGAAGTCAAATTTATAATGATAGACCCAAAAATGGTCGAGCTGAGCATATATAATGGGATCCCGCACCTTCTCTCGCCTGTTGTTGTAAATCCAAAAAAAGCAGCCTCGGCCCTGCATTGGGCAGTAGAGGAGATGGAAAATAGATTCAGGGTGCTGGTGGAGAGAAACTTTAAATCCCTGATCGAGTACAATAAGGCAGCTAAAGAAAATAAGAATAATGAGGAAGACTTTAAACCCCTTCCCTATATAATACTTTTTGTAGATGAGCTTGCCGACCTTATGATGGTAGCAGCTTCTGAAGTCGAAGAGAGCATATGCAGGATCGCGCAGATGGGAAGGGCTGTAGGGATGCATCTTGTTATAGCGACGCAGAGACCTTCTGTCAATGTAATAACAGGTTTAATAAAGGCAAATGTACCTTCCAGAATAGCATTTATGGTAACATCGAATATTGATTCCAGGGTCATACTTGATTGCTCGGGCGCCGATAAACTTACCGGAAGAGGAGATATGCTGTATCTTCCGTACTATCTAAACAAGCCTGAGAGGATACAGGGTTGTTTTGTGACCACAAGCGAGGTCGAGATGATAACAGGAGATATAACGAGTGAAAAGGAACCTGAATATAATGTGGATATATCAAAGAAAATCAGCCAGACCGGAAAGAAAAACATCGAGGAATACGAGCTATATTACGACGCGCTTAAAATAGTATTGGATTTTGGCCATGCATCCGCGTCTCTGCTGCAGGGAAGAGTAAAGGTCGGCTATGCGAGAGCGGCAAGGATCATAGACCAGCTGGAAAACAGTGGTTATATAGGAGGATTTGAAGGAAGCAAACCAAGAGAAATATTGATATCAAAAAATGAGCTGGCCGACATTTTAAGCAAGCAGGAATAATTATTAATAGTAGAATAATACCGGATCAGATAAGTTATGAATTGTTCAATAATCTCAATAGGAACGGAATTGGGCCTTGGTCTTATCACTGACAGCAATTCAAAATATATAGCAGAGGAACTAACAGAACTCGGTATTGAGTGTAATTATATGTTTACTGTTCCGGATAGCAGGGAAGAAATATCTAATGTCCTTAAAAGCGGAATAAAGCACAGCGATATTGTGATCATATCAGGAGGTCTCGGACCTACAGATGATGACATAACCAGAAGTGCGGTAGCTTCTACGCTTAAATTGTCACTTATCAGAGATGAAAGGCTTGATTCTAACAGCCTTAAGTTTATACGCAAAAAAAGAACAGAGGAAATAAATAAAAGGTTGCTGAGGCAATCCTATATACCCGGCGGGGCAGTGCCGATAATTCCCAGAATAGGAAGTGCTTCAGGCTTCAGGATCGACCTGAAGGGCAATAAGCATGTATTCTGTATTCCGGGCGTCCCCAGAGAGATGGAAAGCATGTTTGATGAAGATATTTTTCCTTTTCTAAAAAAACTTGAGAAAAGCGGCAAAGGAAGCCAGCCGGGAATAAAGATACGAAAAACAACACTTCTTACAACTGACATTGCTGAGACAGAAATAGAAGAAAGGATAAAAGATCTGGTAGAGGAAGCAAAAAAGGCTTCAATAGACATAGGTATTACTGCGGCACCCGGCCTTGTCAAAATAATACTTGTAGAAAAGCTTAAAAAACCTTCCGGGGACAGTGATAATCTAAAGGTCTTTGAAGATAAAATCTCTGAAAGAATTGGCGCCCATCTTTACGGCAGAGGCGATACAATGATCTCGGATAATTTGAAATCTGCTGTGGAAAATGCCGGAAAGCCTCTTACTATAAGTACCGTAGAATCCATTACAGGCGGTCTTATCTCAAGCATTATAACTGATACGCCCGGAAGTTCTCAATTCTTTACAGGGGGGATCGTCTCTTATTCCAATTTTGCCAAAGTAGAGATACTAAGAGTGGATAAAAAGCTGATAGAAGAAAAAGGTGCAGTCAGCAAAGAGGTATGCCTGGAGATGGCAGCAAAGGCAATGTCCATATTTGAAACAGACTACTCTCTTGCAGTAACGGGTTTTGCCGGTCCTGAATATGAAGGTGATAACCTCGGGCTCGTCTATTGCTGTATATGCGGCCCTTCCGGATACAGACGCGTTTTTGAAAAAAGATTCCCGGGGAGCCGGACAGAGATAAAGTTCAGGACAATGCAATTTGTTTTGAACGAACTTAGAAATGCAATAATCCAGAGTGGAAAACAGTAAATCAATGAAAAGAGTCTTTATTGCTGCCGATATAAGGCAGGATATAAGGAAAATTATTTATAGGTCTGCTAAAAAGTATTTTTCATATTCAGATAATATAAGATTGACCACTCCGGAAAACATACATATAACATTTAAATTTCTTGGGAATACCAGGGATAAAGAAATAATCAGTATAAGGGAAACTATAAAAGAATCTATATCAGGATTTACCAGTTTCAGGTACCGCCTGGAAGATAGCATTGGCGCATTCCTGGATAAAAGAAGAGCAAGAGTATTCTTTATTGGAGTAGGAGAGGGCAGAAAGAAATTTACCGATCTCCATAAATCGATTGAGACCGGGCTTGAGGAACTGGGAATAATAAAGGATATGAGGGATTTTTATCCCCACACCACTATTGCACGGATAAGATCTCATATAAGCATGAAAGAAACAGCGGGCTCTATTGAACCCATTTTTTCTGATATGCTGGAATGCAGCAGAATATCACTTTATGAAAGCATATTGGAACAGGATGGTGCAAAATATATAAATATTGAAAGATTTAGTTTAAAATAAAGCAAATCCATTATTAAATGGGTTTGTATCTTGAAATAATTGTGATATAATCAATAACATATGCTAATGTGCTAATACATAATAGAGTAAAGAATATTACCGGAGGAAGTTATATGGAGAGAGATAAAATAATCGAAAATACTGTTTCCCAGATAGAAAGGCAGTTTGGAGTAGGATCAATAATGAAGCTGGGCGAGCCGGGCGCATTACAAAAAATAGAAGTGATATCTACAGGTTCGCTGGAGCTGGATGCTGCGCTGGGAGTCGGCGGTATTCCCCGTGGAAGAGTAATAGAAATATATGGGCCCGAAGCATCCGGCAAGACCACACTTGCCCTCCATATAGTAGCAAATGCCCAGAAAAATGGAGGTGTAGCAGCATTTATAGATGCAGAACATGCTCTTGATCCAATATATGCAAGGAATCTTGGAGTCAATATCGAGGAATTGCTTCTCTCGCAGCCTGATAGCGGGGAACAGGCTCTTGAAATATGTGAAATATTATTAAAGAGCGGAGCGCTGGATGTGATTGTAATAGATTCTGTTGCAGCGCTGGTACCAAGGGCAGAGCTTGAGGGAGAGATCGGAGATACACAGGTCGGCCTTCAGGCAAGACTTATGTCAAAAGCAATGAGAAAGCTTACAGGGGTCGTGAGCAAGACAAAAACGTCTGTAGTGTTTATAAATCAATTAAGGGAAAAAATAGGTGTGATGTTCGGAAATCCTGAAGTGACCCCGGGAGGCAGGGCTCTTAAGTTTTACTCATCGGTAAGGCTGGATATACGGAGAATAGATTCCATAAAGAGTGGTACAGATATCATAGGAAACCGCGTAAGGGTAAAAGTAGCAAAGAACAAAGTGGCATCGCCATTTAAAAAGGCAGAATTTGATATCATGTACGGAAAAGGCATATCGAAGGAAGGCAGCATACTTGATGTCGGAGCTGAATTCGAGATACTCGAAAAGAGCGGCTCCTGGTATTCATATAAGGGTGAAAGAATAGGGCAGGGAAGGGAAAATGCAAAAGTATTTTTGATGCAGAATGAAAAAATTGCTGAAGAAATTGAGAATGAGATAAAGGTAAAGCTCGGATTTGTAGAAGAAGGGACTATAGCAAAGGGAAGCAAAATGAAAAAAGAACCTTCAAAAAGTAAATAAAGTTTCCTTATAAAAGGATCTGCACGAACTATATTTGTCTTATTAGCCGGAAATTGATGCGGATGATAAAAGTAGTAGAATATGCACCCTGATATATTAGTAAACAAATATCTGCAAACCTATTGACTTTAAGCTCCCAAATGATATACTCTAATTCGCTGATTGAAGAGATTATTTGATAGTTTTTCTCCTAAAAAAAATAATTTAAATTAAATTATTTTTTTGTTGACAAGACATTACAGATATGATAAATTTCTTCAGGTTGTTTGATGTTCATTGAGAACTAAATAGTGCAAGTATTGGATTTTTACGTTAATTTTTTACAGATATAATTGAGAGTTTGATCCTGGCTCAGGACAAACGCTAACGGTGTGCTTAATACATGCAAGTCGAACGGGCAATGCGGAAGTGGCAACACTTCTGCAAAGCAAGTGGCGAACGGGTGAGTAACGCGTAGGCAATCTGCCTTGGAGATTGGGACAACCATTCGAAAGAATGGCTAATACCAAATACCTTATTTTAACCGCATGGTTTTTATAATAAAGGGGGCTTCGGCTCTCGCTTCAAGATGAGTCTGCGTCCTATTAGCTTGTTGGTGAGGTAACAGCTCACCAAGGCAATGATGGGTAGCCGGCCTGAGAGGGTGATCGGCCACACTGGGACTGAGATACGGCCCAGACTCCTACGGGAGGCAGCAGTAGGGAATCTTGCGCAATGGGCGAAAGCCTGACGCAGCGACACCGTGTGAAGGATGAAGACCTTAGGGTTGTAAACTTCTGTCAATTGGGGACGAAGGTAGTAGAGTTAATACCTCGAATACTGACGGTACCCAATAAGGAAGTCTCGGCTAACTCCGTGCCAGCAGCCGCGGTAATACGGGGGAGGCAAGCGTTGTCCGGAATCATTGGGCGTAAAGAGCGCGTAGGCTGTTATCCAAGTCATATGTGAAAACCTCAGGCTTAACTTGAGGACTGCATGTGAAACTGGTTAACTTGAGTGCAGTAGGGGAAAGTGGAATTCCTGGTGTAGCGGTGAAATGCGCAGATATCAGGAAGAACACCGGTAGCGAAGGCGGCTTTCTGGGCTGCTACTGACGCTGAGGCGCGAAAGCTAGGGGAGCAAACAGGATTAGATACCCTGGTAGTCCTAGCTGTAAACGATGGACACTAGGTGTGGGAAGTTATCGATGCTTTCCGTGCCGAAGTTAACGCATTAAGTGTCCCGCCTGGGGAGTACGGCCGCAAGGCTAAAACTCAAAGGAATTGACGGGGGCCC
>CBEVGD010000012.1:0-25320 GCA_965549355.1 uncultured bacterium
AAGGGTTTTAAATCATTCGGGAACAGAAGCAGCCTCAATTTCGAACCGGGGATAAGCGTAGTGGTCGGCCCCAATGGAAGCGGAAAGAGCAATGTCGCAGACGGCATCTCATGGGTCCTTGGTGAACAGAGCCCCAAATCTCTGAGAGGAAGCTCCATGGGCGATGTGATATTCAGGAGCAAGAAGCAGGAAATGGGTATTGCCGAAGTATCTCTTCTCTTTAATAATAAAGACAGGATTTTTGATGTTGAATTCAGTGAAGTAAAGATCACGAGGCGGGTCCTGACTGAAGGCGGGAGCGATTACTTTATTAATTCCTCTCCATGCAGACTCATGGACATTCAGGAGATGATAGCAGATTCAGGGATCGGAAAAGGGCTCCATATCATAATAAACCAGGGGCAGGTCAACAGGGTAGCATTGTTAAGGCCCGTGGAGAGAAAACTCATGATAGATGAAGCGCTCGGGCTGTCCAAGCATAAGGACAGGAGGAAGAAATCTATTGCCAAACTTGAAAAGGTCAAAGGCGATATAGGCCGCCTGAATGATCTCATGGAAGAGATCAGGAGAACTATGGATCCTCTGGAGATCGAAGCAAAGCGGGCCAGAGAGTATGCTGTGATAGCAAATGAGCTCAAAGATGAGGAAATATCCCTTTTTCTTACAAATCTCTCAGGACTAAATAGCTCATGGGCCACAATGGAAGAAGATCATAAAGAAACAAAGGCCGGCATCAAAAAAACCGGTGACCGGATATTGGAAGTCGAGAGGGGAAAGGGAGACCTTATCAAAAATATAGGCTCAAAGCAGGCTGAATTTGAGAGCTGGAGGGCAAAAATAGAATCCTTTGACAGCGGGACCAGAAGACTTTCTAACAATATGGCGCTCATAGAAAGCAAAAAGAATGTATTTTCCACCCTGTACAATATGTTTGACCTTGAGCTGGGCAGCAGCGAGAGCAGGGGAAAAGCAGCCGGAGAGATTGCAGAGAATAAGGAAAAAGAAATAATGGATCTATCTTTTATAGGGAAGATCACCAAAAAATTAGAGATGATCGAGACACAGTTTAAAGCATATCTGAACAGGGTCAGCGAAGCGGTAAAAGGCAGCAGCATATCCAAAGATATAGAAAATGAGGGAGATATTATTTTCGGGGAGCTGACCGGTATCCTTAAGGAGATGCAGGAGGGAAATATTGTCCGCCGGGGGGAGAGATCAAAGGAAGCAGCCAGAGAAAGCAAAAAACTGTTTGAAGAGGAAAAAAAGAGATCAGAACTCAGATTGAAAAAGATCAAGGACCTTAAAGGACTCTGCAGGGTAAGCCTCGACAGGGCGGAAGGAGCGCTTAATATATTAAAAAAGCATGGCCCGATATCTGAGAAGATTAAGAAGAGATTGTATCCTGAATTTGAAAGGCAAAAAAGACTGATATCCGGCGATCAGCAGAAGATAGAAAAATATAACCGCGATATCGGGGATTTAAAGATAAAGGAAAACAGGCTTGATAATGATATATTTAAAATCGATCTCAGGCGGGAGCAGATAAGGGAGAAAGTCAAATCGATAACCGCAGCTATCGTTGACGACTATAATATGTCAATAGAATATGCTTCAAAGAATTTCAAACCTTCAGAGGACCTGCCGCAGTCAGAGATAAAAGTAAGGCACCTAAAAAGCAGGATGAGGAATTTTGGAAATGTTAATCCCAATGCAGCCATTGAATTTGCAAAGATCAAAAAGAGGTTTGATTTTTTGAATATCCAGAGGCAGGATCTGACAGATGGCAGAAAACAGCTTGAGGGCCTTATAAGAGAAATAAATGAAAAGATTGGCGGCGTCTTTCTCAAAAAGTTTGAAGAGATAAATACGAGTTTCCAGCAGTATTTCAAGATACTTTTCCCCCGCGGAGAAGGCGAGATGATCCTTGACAGGAGTGAAAATGGATCTGCAGGCGATGAGGACCTTGGAGTGGACCTCAAAGTAGATATAGGAAATAATAAACTGGTATCGCTTTCTCTTCTAAGCGGAGGGGAAAAATCACTAGTCTCAATGGCTTTCCTCTTCTCGATATTCTCGATCAATCTCTCACCTTTCTATGTATTTGACGAAGCGGATGCAGCCCTTGATGATGCAAATATTGCAAGGTTTTTGAGCCTGGTAAAGAAATTTTCTAAGAAACAGCAAATCATAATAATAACCCATCAGAAAAAGACTATGGAGATAGCTGATACAATATATGGAGTTACCATGCAGTCAGACGGAATATCGAAGGTGGTCTCCGAAAAGATAGATAAAAAAAATACAGCAGACATAAAGAGCTGATAGCAGTGAAGAAAATATTTAAGAACCTTAATATGATGTGGAACAGGTTTAAAAAACCCGGAGATGAATTCTGGGATGAACTTGAGGAAGAGCTGATCACCGGAGATGTAAGCATAAATACGGCTGACAGGATAATAAGCAATCTAAAGGAAAGAGCATATCTGGAAAAAATAAATGATATTGAGGGGATGAGAAGGCTATTAAAGGATCAGATAGCAGATATCCTTAC
This sequence comes from uncultured bacterium, assembly GCA_965549355.1. Lineage (GTDB taxonomy): Bacteria > Actinomycetota > Humimicrobiia > Humimicrobiales > Humimicrobiaceae > M55B120. Next base: position 2,552 of record CBEVGD010000012.1, read on the forward strand.
AGTGGATGGTAAAATCGGGCTTGAATATTCAGAAGAGCGCCCGACGGTCTATATGGTGATCGGAGTGAATGGAGTGGGAAAGACATCTGCAATCGCCAAGATGTCAAATATGTTTAAAAAAGAGGGCAAGAAAATAATACTGGCCGCAGCAGATACATACCGCTCTGCGGCAGTTGAGCAGCTGGGCCACTTTGCAGACATGCTTGATATTGATATGGTAAACCATCAGAGAAATGCGGATCCGGGTGCGGTGACATATGACTGTCTTGACAGAGCTGTTGCGAGAAAAGCAGATATTGTAATAATAGATACTGCCGGAAGGATGCAGACATCCTGCAATCTAATGGAAGAGCTGAAAAAAATAAAAAGAGTCGTCAAAAAAAGACTGGGCCGCGAACCCGACGAGGTGCTTCTTGTCATAGACTCGACAACCGGACAGAATGCCAAAAGCCAGGCTGAAATATTTACAGAATCCATGGATGTAAGCGGGATAATACTTACAAAAACTGACGGCACTTCAAGAGGAGGAATAGTCCTCACTATAAAAAATGATCTGGGTATTCCCGTAAAGATAATCACAGAAGGAGAAAAACTTCAGGATATATATTATTTTGATCCGGTCAGATTTACAGATATGTTGTTTGCATAGGCTTTATTGCCGGATAATAAATATTAAAACAAGAGGATATAGCATATGTTTGAGCAGCTGACTTCAAAATTTGAGGATCTTTTTTACAAAATACGGAATAAGGGCAAATTAAGCCCGGGCGATCTCGATAATGCATTGAGGGAAATAAAGCTCGCCCTTCTCGAAGCGGATGTAAACTTCAGGGTAGTAAAGGAATTTCTAACAAATTTGAAAGAAAGGGCCCTGGGTGAGAAAATCATGGAAAGCCTCACCCCTGCCCAGCAGGTCATAAAAATAGTCAATGATGAAATGATAAGGATGCTGGGCTCTACAGGCGGAGGCATTAGTTTTGCATCCCGCGGACCTACTATAATAATGATGGTAGGGCTTCAGGGTACGGGAAAGACCTCCTCTGTTATAAAGCTTGCCAATTACCTTAAGGCGAACAATCAAAAGAAAGTGGCCCTTATTGCTGCTGATGTATATAGGCCGGCTGCTATTTTCCAGCTTGAAGATATGGCAAAAGCTATAGATGTGGAAGTATATTCGGGCGATGGCGCCGATCCTGTGAAGATTTCAAAGGAAGGAGTCGAGAAGTTCACAAGGTCCGGCAGCGATATAATAATAATAGACACTGCGGGAAGGCTCCATATAGATAAAAAAATGATGGATGAGATAAGGAGCATAAGAAAAACAGTACAACCCCATCAGATATTTCTGGTTCTGGATGCAATGACCGGCCAGGAATCTATAAATATTGCATCTGCTTTTAATTCTGCAGTGGAGTGTGATGGAATAATCCTTACAAAACTTGATAGCGATACAAGAGGAGGTGCTGCGCTATCAGTATATTATGTGGTGAGAAAGCCCATAAAATTTGTCTCAAATGGTGAAAAAGTAGAAGACTTTGATATTTTTTATCCTGACAGGATAGCATCCAGGATACTGGGGAAGGGAGATGTCCTCACACTTATAGAAAAGGCTGAGAAAGTCATGGACGAAAAGAAGGCAGAGGAACTTTCCAGAAAGATAGAAAAAGAGCAGCTTAATTTTTAGGATTTTATAGATCAGCTAAAAAGCATAAAGAAGATGGGTTCTCTGGAGAAGGTCATGTCGATGCTTCCCGTCTCGGGAACCAATAAAGCTTTTAAAAAAATGAATTTCGACCAGTCTCATCTTGACCGCATGGAGGCAATCATAAATTCGATGACACTGTCTGAGAGAAGAAATCCGGATATAATAAATGGCAGCAGGAAGAAAAGGATAGCGAGGGGAAGCGGCAATTCAGTTAATGAGGTAAATAAGCTTCTGAAGCAGTTTGCAAAGACAAAACAGATGATGAAGCATTTCTCCACCCTCAAAGGCAGGATGGGGATGCCTTTTGACGGACCGATAGGGATTTAAAAAATGTTTTGCAAGTTAAAAATAAAACTATATAATTATAAAGTTATAAGACTATATTTTAGAGTTGGAGGTTTTTGGATTGAGCGTAAAGATTAGATTAACCAGGATTGGGTCAAAGAAACAACCCTTTTACAGAATTGTGGTAGCAGATAGCAGAGCTGCAAGAGATGGAAAATTTATTGAAAAGATAGGGACCTACGATCCCAAGACAGATCCTTCCACTGTCGTGCTTGACAAGGAGAAGGCTGCGGAATGGATCAAGAAGGGGGCAAAACCCTCAAATACAGTAGAGAAATTATTTAAAATAGTAGACATGAAGGTGTAGTTATAACAATTTAACCTGGAGGTATGGAAGTGAAAGAACTGCTAGAGTATATGGTTAAGGAATTGGTTGACAGTCCGGATAGTGTCGAGATTGAAGAAGAAGAGGAAGATGAAAAGACCATAATCTTCAAACTCACAGTCGCAGAGGATGACCTTGGAAAAGTTATAGGGAAAAAGGGCCGCACTGCAAATGCTTTAAGGATTGTTATGAGAGCCGCGTCTGCTAAAAGGGGCAAATCTTCAATAGTCAAAATAATGGACTGATAGGATTTGTTTTTATCTTTGAAAAATAAATAAATGTCGCTTAAACACGTAGATGCAAGATTAATCGGGATAGTCGGGAAACCGCATGGCATTAAAGGAGAAGTAAATGTTATGCTGGTGACCGATTATCCTGATTCTGTATTAAAAGGTTCTGCGCTTTATCCGGACAAAAATTGCTCCGAGAAGATGATCGTAGAAAATATATCTTTGAGGAGAAAAAAGAGGCGCATAACTGCAGTCATCAAGTTTGAGGGGATCAGCGGCAGAGATGCTGCTGAAGATATCAGGGGATTGGAGCTTTACAGGAGTCCGGAAGAATCGCCGGTCCTTGATAGTGATGAATTCTGGATAGAGGACCTGGAGGGATGTACTGTATGCCTGGACAATGGAACGGTTCTTGGAAAAGTAGAAAAGGTAGAAGAGGTCCCGTCAAATGAAAACCTTATGGTAAGATTAGAGAATAAGGATCTAAAAATAAATGGCATGATCGGGGAGTTTCTTTATGTCCCTTTTATTGATGACTATATTAAAAGCATAGATATTGTAGAAAAAAAAATCACACTGAAGAAAATACCCGAGTATATTTAGCAGCGATATGATAATCTCTAAGTGACAAACCTATTATGATTATTGATATAATAACCATCTTCCCGCAGATTTTCGAAAATATAATTGAACATGGGGTCATAAAGGAAGCATTCAAAAGCGGCAGCTGCACCATGAATGTATATGACCTGAGGGACTTTTCCGGCGACAGGCACAGGAGAGTGGATGACCGTCCATATGGCGGAGGTCCCGGGATGGTTCTTATGACTGGCCCTCTCGACAGAGCAGTGAGCCATATAAAGAAAAAAAATGCCGTAGAAGATACCGGTCTCCAGAAGACGGTTCTCCTGACACCCCGGGGAGAAAAGCTCCAGCAGGCATGTCTTAAGAAATTATCAGCAATGGAAAACCTGATACTTGTATGCGGAAGGTATGAGGGGGTGGACCAGAGGTTCACGGAACTCTTCGTGGATATGGAGATATCCATAGGGGATTATGTGCTGACCGGAGGAGAAATACCGGCCATGGTTCTTGTGGACGGGATGATCAGATTAATGCCGGGGGTAGTGGGGAAGGAAGAATCGCTGCACTCGGAATCATTCGAAAACGGACTTCTTGACTGGCCGCAATATACCAGGCCCCCTTCCTACGGGGGAATCGAGGTCCCCCGGGTGCTTCAGGGCGGGAACCATGGCGATATCCAAAAATGGAGAAAAGAAAAGTCTTTTGAGATAACGAAAAAAAGAAGAGCGGATTTATTTGACAAAAGAATCTAAATTCATTATATTTTATAAGTTTTATCCGTCAAAGATTAATTTTGGAGCATAGATATGAACAAAATAGATAAGATCGAAAACAAATTTTTAAAAACTGATCTGCCTTCATTCAGATCCGGAGACAAGCTAAAGGTAAAGATAAAGATCAGTGAAGAAAATAAAGACAGAGTACAGGCATTCGAGGGGATAGTAATAAAGACTCAGGGTTCAGGCATCAATAAGACCTTCACCATTAGAAAGATCTCCTTCAATAATGTAGGGGTCGAGAGGACATTCCTTCTTCATTCCCCGGTAATACAGGAGATAGAAAAAATAAATGAAGGCATCGTCAGAAGATCAAAGCTGTATTACCTCAGAGACAGAGTAGGCAAAAAAGCAAGAGTAAAAGTAAAAAAATAATTCAAGCTGAATTTGATGCCGGATAATATTAAAAATGATGGCGGTAGGGCCAAAAGGGTAATGAAAGAAGTATTTGGATACCTTATTGCCATTGGAAGCGCGGTTATCCTGGCTATCCTTATAAGAATATTCATATTTGAGCCATTTATTGTCCCGACCCCATCCATGGAGCCCACCCTCATGGTCGGAGACAGGGTGATAGTCAATAAGCTTTCTTACGGATTTGGTTCTATAAGCAGGGGAGATATAATAGCTTTTCATTCTGCCATCGAAGATGGTAAGGAACTCGTAAAGAGAGCGATCGCCATAGAAGGCGATGAGATCGTGCTCACAAGCGAAGGCGAAGTCTTTGTAAATGGTGAAAGGATAGAGGAAGAATATCTCCCGGGCGGACGGAACATATCATATCTTAATCAGACCGTTACAGTCGGAGAAGATGAAGTATTTGTCATGGGGGACAATCGGAACAATAGTTTTGACAGCAGGTATTTCGGGATAATACAGGAAGAAGATATATTCGGTGAATTCCTGATAGTCTACTGGCCGCCTTCAAGATGGTAAAAGTCCTTCTTATTTAATAAAAATGAAGTTTTCTGAGATCAAAAGGTTACTGGGTCTTTGCTGTTATGAGGATCAGCTCTATAGCATGGGCTATGATCTGATAGCAGGCGCAGACGAAGTGGGGAGAGGCTCCCTTGCCGGCCCTCTTGTGGCGGCGGCAGTGATAATGGACAGAAAAAACCTCATGATAGAGGGTATCGATGACTCCAAAAAGCTTACTCCGTTAAAGAGGCAGCGGCTATTTAAGAAGATAACGGAGTCATGTATATGCTGGTCCACCGCTAAGATAAGCCCGGCCGATATAGACAGGCAAAATATAACTATGGCAAATATAAGGGCAATCGACCTTGCCGCTTCCAATTTGAAAATAAAACCGGATATAGTCATTTCTGATTTTATAAATATTAATAGCAAAAAACTGGCTTCCATCAGCCTTACCGGATTCATACCCATAACAAAAGGGGATCAGAGGAGTATTTCGATCGCAGCGGCTTCCATTGTCGCCAAGGTGACAAGGGACAGGATAATGGAAGAAATGGCGGCTTCATTTCCGGAATACGGGTTTGATAGAAATAAGGGATATGGGACAAAGGAACATCTGATGTCTATCAAGAAGCATGGACCCACCAGGATACACAGGATGACTTTCAGGGGGGTATTGCAATATTGATGGATCGTTTATGGAACAATAAAAAAATCGGGACCCTCGGCGAGGCAGTAGCGGAAAGCTATTTGAAGGAAAAAGGGTATCAAATACTTCAGAAAAATTATTCAGTAGTTACCGGAGAGATAGATATAATAGCAGAAAAAGATGATACGGTAGTCTTTGTGGAAGTAAAGACAAGAACGACACAGCAGTATGGGCGCCCCGAAGAGAGTATAAATAATGTGAAGGTAAACAGGATCAGAAAAGTCGCCCAATATTTTCTCAAAAGGTACGATTACACGCAGGATCATGATATAAGGTTTGATATTGTTTCCATACTGGCTGACCGGAAAAGACTTGAAAGGCTCTCAGGAAAGGAACATGATACCCGCAGGCTTGTAAGCATTTCAGATCATTACTGCACAATAGAACATATAGCGGATGCTTTCTAGGAGCCTGTCCGGGAATTGGATCCCGGCTTGTTGGGCAGGCTCCCTGATGGGATATTGGTTTTAAAGGTTTCAAAAATACTGTTATAATCATTTAATTACAGGGACCGATAATAATCCATATGGTAATAATCTATGTATAGTATAATTATGCGAAGAACTGCTAAAATATAAAATATTTCCGGAGATATAATAAATGAACAGATATGAAGAGACACTGAATATTGATGACATAGATATACGGCGGAATATAAGCGACTTTGCCGGTATAATCGAAGCTGAATATATTGAAAAAATAGACAGGGTAATAAGCGATATTGAAGCAAGGACCACTGCCGAGATAGCTGTTGTGACCCTAAGGACCCTTGGGGAAATATCTATTGATGATGCTGCGACCAGACTTTTTAATAAATTTGGGGTCGGCAAGAAAGAAGAAAACAATGGAGTACTTCTTTTGATATCCACAGAGGATAATCAGTTCAGGATAGAGATCGGATGGGGACTGGAGAGCATAATAAATGAAAGGCTTGAGAAGGAGCTTGTAGAAAAGCTGATGCCCCCAAATTTTAAGAAGATGCATTTTGGGCCCGCCATACTTAAATTCACAAAGAAAATATTTGCCAGGATTAAAAGATCGGAGATCAGTAATTTATCAATAGTCTCATGGCTTTCCGGAATACTGTCCCTGATATTCGGGGTATCCGGCATCTTTTCCAGTATCGTAATAGCGCTTACCTCCTTTCCGGATATTACAGAGCCCGGGATCGTTGCTTCGCTTTTTACAAAGACATGCATACCTGCGGTGCTGCTCGGGATGGTGTCAATAATATTTTCGATAGCGGATCTTTTAATTGATGATGATATTATAAGGAATAGAAAGATATCAAAGAGCATAATGGGAATGATATTTGGATTGGCGGCCCTTGTGATAATTGCGGCCATTTTCTTCTTTTTCCCCCTCGTTGTTGATTTCGTAGCGGACCTCTTTTCGCTCCCTACAGGAAATTATTGAAATTAGTTTTTTTCATGTTAATATGTTCACGTGAACAGAGTGCCCGATCTTATCAATAAAATTTATTTTGATTTGTTAACCATACAAAGGAGAGCCGGAATATGTTAGAAAGCAAGGTTTTAAAAAAGTTAAGAGCCGGAGATAAGGTCCTCTGCACCAAGATAAACTTTAAGGACCCCGGGATCACTGAAATGGCGGGGCTTATAGGATTTGATTGCGCCTGGTTCTGCAGGGAGCATCTGGGATTTAATGACGAGTCTCTGGCAAATATGATCCTGGCTGCAAGAAGCGCCGGAATGGATTCAATGGTAAGAATAGAAAAAGATAATTATCAATCCGCCTTAAAACCGCTTGAGATGGGCGCCAAAGGCATAATGGTCCCCCATGTTGAAACAGCCGTCCAGGCAAAAGAAATTGTAAGGGCAATGAGGTTTTATCCGGTAGGAAGGCGCGGGATTGACGGAGTAAATGCTGATTCGGGCTGGATGTCGATTGAGTTTAAAGACTATCTTAAGTTTTCCAATAGAGAAACCTTTCTAGCCCTGCAGATCGAGGACCCGGAAGCAATTGAAAATATTGAAGAAATAGCAAGTGTGCCCGGCTATGATATTCTTTTTGTGGGTCCGGGCGACCTGAGCGTGGCTATGGGAATACCGGGTGATACAGAGAATAAAAAAATCTGGGATGTTATCGAAAAAGTCGGCAGGATGGCAAACAAATACAATAAATTTGCAGGAACCCCCACAGGCTCGCCGGAGCGGACCAAAAAGCTGCTTGACATGGGCTACCGGTTCCTGTCAGCCGGCGCCGATATTGTTTTTTTAAGAGAGTCATTTTTAAAACTTAAAAGTGAATTTAAAGAACTGGGGTTTTTGAAGTAATTTTTAAAAAATAAGTGAGCTTTATTTTTAAAAACAAATAGAAAAAATACTAATATTGGGGACAATCAAAATGATAAAAATCGCAATGCTTGGAAGAAGCGAGGGGAATGGCCATCCATATTCATGGAGTGCGATAATAAATGGGGGCTATAATGAAGAAAGGATGAAGAACCAGCCGTTTCCCGCAATCTATGATTACCTGTCAAAAGAACCAAAAGAAAATATAGGTATTGAAGGGGCAAAAGTAACCCATATATGGACAGAAGACAGAAAGGATGCTGTTGATATTGCTGCAGCGAGCCTGATTGATAATATTGTTGACAATATGGAAGATGTAATAGGAGAAGTCGATGCTGTAATAATAGGAGAAGATGTCGGGGCGCTGCATCTTGAGCTGGCAAAACCATTTGTAGAAAAAGATATGCCGATCTTTATAGACAAGCCCCTTACAGATAATGAGGCTGATCTGGAACAGTTTATAAAATATTTTAGAGCCGGGAAAAAGATCATGTCTTCTTCCGGGTTTAGCTATGCAAAGGAATTTGAAAATATCAGCGAGTATGGCCTGGGGGATGTAGAGTATGTCAATTGCCTTCTAAACAAGGCCTGGAGCACATACGGCATCCATTCAACAGCAGGAGTATACAGTATTTTGGGCGGAGGGGTCGAAAGTGTTGTGAATCTGGGCAGAGAGGGATTTGACTCAGTACACCTTGAGTACAAAGATGGAAAACAGGCAGTCATAAGCCAGGTCTATACTGCGGGATTGGGAAGATTTGATATTATAGGCAGCAATGGAACAAAAGTAGTAATGGAATTTGACGCTTTTTATATGTTTAAAAAACAGCTGGAAGATTTTATAGATTTTGTAAAGACAGGTAAATATCCATATCCTTATGAAGTGACAGTCGAGCAGATAAAAGTAGTGATAGCCGGGCTTAAGTCCCGCGAGAATAAAGGCAAGCGCATATTTATTAAATAAACAGCCGCAGGGAGCACAGAATGAATACATTAGAATCATTTTCACTAAAAGGTAAAGTTGCACTGGTCACAGGCGGATCGGGGTTGTACGGCCACTGCATAACAGAGGCCCTTGCAGAAGCCGGGGCAACCACATATCTTGCATCAAGAAATGTAGATAATTGCCAGAAACTGGCAGATAAGCTATGTGGCAAAGGATATGATGTAAAAGCAGGAAAACTGGATCTGACAGATGAGAAATCGATGGATGATCTGTACAAAAAAATGATAGATGAGCAGGGCAAAGTTGATATTTTAATAAATAATGCAGTTCTAAGGCCGATGAAAGGCTACAATGATGATATTTCCAAATTCAGGCTCTCAATGGAAATAAACGGTACCGCTCTCTTCTATATAAGCAGATTATTTGCACAGAGCATGATTGAGAAAAAAACAGGAAGCATAATCAATATAAGCTCATATATGGGTGTCCTTGGTCCCGACTATAGTCTTTATGAAGGCACCGATATGGGAGATGTGCCGCCGGAATATTTTTTTCATAAAGGAGGGATGAACCAGCTTACAAAATATATGGGGTCCACGCTTGGCAAATACAATATCAGGGTAAATTCTATTTGCCCCGGCGGTTATGAGACACCGCAGCAGCCAAAAAGATTTAAGGAAAATTATATAAAAAAGACTTTCCTGAACAGGCTGGCCAATGAAGATGATATAAAAGGCATCGTGGTCTTTCTGTCCTCGGATGCTTCACTTTATATAACCGGAGCGATAATTCCTCTTGATGGGGGTTATATTGCAAAGTAGATGCAAGTGATTGGCGGTCTGTATTATAAAAAAAGAAGTCAGGGGCATATAAGGAGCATCTATGGACTATTTTAAAATTAAGGATAATGATCATAAGTTTTCACGCTTTACAATCGGGACCGTTCAGATCGGCACGACTTACGGCATAGACACACTTGGGAAACCCTCCGATAAGGAGGCGCAGTCAATACTGAAATACAGCGTGGATAATGGAATAAATGTTTTTGATACTGGTCTTGATTATGGCGACAGCGAAGAGCTAATAGGAAAATTTTTGAGCAGCCATCCAAAATCTGATACCAGTGTGGTTACAAAGCTGGAGTGTCATTATGATAAAGATATCTGGGAAAAGAAAGAAATCATCTCCGGGAAAATAAGGGAGGATTTTAATTTGTCCCGCAAGAAGCTTGGTCTGGATAAAATTCCTGTTTATCTTGTCCACAATGCGCCGGCTGCCTTTAAAAATGACGGGATAGTGCTTGATGTGCTTACCGAAATTAAGAGTGAAGGAAAAATCGGTTCTGTCGGAGTGTCTCTTTATACCGGCGATGAGCTAAAAAGATGCATTGATGACAGGAGAGTGGAAGCGGTGCAGATCCCTTTTAATATACTGGATAGGAGACTGGCTGCATCCGGCCTTCTTGATATGGCCGGAAACAAAGGGCTTCCGGTATTTGCAAGGAGCACCTATCTGCAGGGACTACTTCTTATGGAACCTGAGAGAATACCAAAATATTTAAATGAGGCAGTTGGTCCCGTAAAAGAACTTCGAAGCATTGCACAGGAAAGCGGCCGCAACGTAAAGGAATTATGCCTGAAGTATGTTTTATCTGTAAACGGGATAGATTCAATAGTCGTCGGGATAAACTCGGTAGAGCAGATAAAGGAAAATATCAAAGTATTTGATTCCGGACCGCTTGACAAAGAAATCATAGAAGCTGTAGATAAAATACCGGTACCATCGGAAGATATTTTAAATCCGGGTAATTGGATCAGGCTGGAAAAGCTTCTATAATCATATACAAAAAAGGAATTACTAAAATGGCAAGAAAACACGAAATACAAAAAGAAGATTATCTGGATCCGGATCAACCGGTCAATAAAAGGGTGAGCAATCTCTTGTCGCTCATGACCCTTGAGGAAAAAATCGCCCAGCTAAGCGGTATCTGGGTATATGAAATATTGAAGGAAAAGCAATTTTCGGATAATAAGGCCGATACCCTTATGGGGCAGGGTATCGGGCAGATAACCCGTCTTGGCGGAGCGAGCAATTCCGACCCGCAGGTTTCTGCTGAAACAGCAAATCAAATACAGAAGTATCTGATTACAAATACCCGTCTTGGCATTCCGGCCATAATCCATGAAGAATCCTGTACAGGTTATATGGCCAAAAGGGCCACCTGTTTCCCCCAGACCATTGGAGTGGCCAGCACATGGGATCCTGAGCCGGCAGAGAAAATGGGTGCTGTCATAAAAGAGCAAATGAGATCGGTAGGCGCGCATCAGGCTCTTGCGCCTGTGCTGGACATTGCCCGGGATGCAAGGTGGGGAAGGGTGGAAGAAACTTTTGGAGAAGATCCCTATCTTGCCTCAAAGATGGGAGTATCCTATATAAAAGGAATTCAGAGCAGTGATTGGAAGAATGGCGTGATGGCAACCGGAAAACACTTTGTCGGCTACGGCGTGTCGGAAGGGGGAATGAACTGGGCGCCGCCGCATATTCCCCAAAGAGAAATGCACGAGGTATTCCTGATGCCTTTTGAAGCAGCTGTCAAAGAAGCTAAAATGGCTTCTATTATGCCGGGATATCATGAGCTGGACGGCATCCCCTGCCATAGCTCAAAGGAATTGCTCACCGGTATTCTGAGAGATAAATGGGGTTTTGACGGACTGGTGGTATCAGATTATTTCGGCATCAATGAGCTATATAGATATCATCATGTTTCGGTAGACAAGGAGCATGCGGCAAAGATGGCCATTGAGTCCGGCATTGACATGGAGCTCCCGAGCACTGACTGCTACGGCAAGCCGTTAAAGGCAGCGGTTGAAAAAGGAGTTTTAGAGGAATCGGTGATTGACACAGCGGTTAAAAGGGTGCTTAAAATGAAGTTTTTATTGGGACTTTTTGAAAGCCCCTATGTGGATGAGAAAAAGGCTGCCGGCGTATTTGATACTCCGGAGCAGAGGGGGCTTGCATATAGAATAGCACAAAAATCTATTGTGCTCCTAAAAAATCAGGGGGAGCTGCTTCCCATAAGCAAAGATATCGCATCAATAGCTGTAATCGGACCGAATGCTGATAGCATAAGAAATATAATCGGAGATTATGCATACCCGTGCCATCTCGAAACACTGAATATGATGTGTGAAAATACAGAATTGTTTAATACCCCTGTTCCCGATAAAGTAGAAATGGATGACTGCTTTGTGCCGATTTCCAGCGTATTGGAGGAAATAAAGTGGAAAATCAGCAAAGACACTACCATCTACCATGCAAAGGGTTGCGATATAACAGGCGATTCCAGAGATGGTTTCGCAGAAGCTGTTGAAGCCGCAAAAAAATCGGAAGTGGCTGTAGTTGTGGTAGGTGATAAATCCGGACTTATTGAAGGCTGCACAAGCGGAGAGTCCAGAGACAGAGCGAATCTTGATCTGCCGGGTGTACAGGAAGAACTTGTAAAAGCTGTTTACAAAACAGGTACTCCCCTGATAGTCGTGCTTATTAACGGCAGGCCGCTATCTATCAATTGGATTGCCGGGAATATACCGTCGGTACTGGAAGCCTGGCTGCCCGGGGAAGAAGGGGCCCGTGCGATTACCGATGTTCTCTTTGGAGATTATAATCCGGGCGGCAAACTGCCCATATCTTTCCCGGGATCTGTGGGCCAGGTGCCGGTTTATTACAGCCACAAACCTTCCGGCGGGCGCTCCCATTGGAGCGGCGATTATGTAGAAATGAGCAGCAAGCCCCTGTTTCCATTCGGGCATGGTCTCAGCTATACCGGTTTTGACTATGCCAATATGATTATAAAATCAAATAGCGCGTCCGGGGACAGCCGGGTTGAAATAAGTATTGATATAAAGAATACCGGATCCTATGCGGGAGATGAGGTCATTCAGCTTTACGTCCATGATATCCAGTCCGAGATAACAAGACCGGTAAAAGAATTAAAAGGTTTTAAGAGAGTCGCACTGGAGCCGGATCAGGAAAAGAAAGTTAAATTTATTCTACCGGTTGAAAAGTTAGGCTTTTACAATAAGGATATGGAGTATATTGTGGAAGCGGGGACCATAAAAGTTATGGCGGGAAGCTCTTCAGAGGATATCCGGTTAACCGGGGAATTCGAAATAACCGGTAAAGCGGCAGAGATTATAAATACAGATAAATAATGCTTTGAAAGGACGGCGCGGGCTCAATGAGTGACAGCTCAAATGGAATATGCACAGATGAGAAAAATAATCCATTCTTAAGCAGCGGCCCTATCCTGGCGGGAGTAGGAAGCGAGCCCATCGCTCCCGGCTGGAAAGCCGTTCTTCCCTATGGGAAGCAGACCGGGACCGATACCTTCTACAATAAAGATATATTCGTGAAGGCCATTGTGATCAGAGTCGGTGAACTGGAAGTAGCGATAATAGAAGCAGATGTCATAGGGATAGTGTTTGAGGCCGCTCAGACGATAAAGGCGCATATTTCCCGGGAATCGGGTATTCCTTCAGATAATATTATACTTGGAGCGGTCCATAATCATTCATATCCGCGCCTGAAGGATAAAAAAATTATAAATTTAATCTCGGAACAAAGTGCAAAAGCGGTTAATAATGCCAGGATCAATATGTTCCCGGCTATGATAGGCGCTATGACGCGCACTATGCCGCAAAACCTGAGCATAAACCGGAGCCGGGCCTCCGGAATGGTAAATTCTGACTTAACTGTAATCCGCATTGATGATACTGCGGGCCATGTCCGGGCTGTAATTTTTAATTGCGGGATTCATCCGACCTGTTTTACAACCTCCTGGAATGATGAAAAAACCGGAATGATCGGACCGGAGTGGCCCGAGTATGTACGCAGACAGGTTTCATTTTATCTTGCATCCGGCAATGACTGCAGGCGCAGGGATGCCTCTCTGCCTTATGCGGAACCATTCACTATGTTTACTCTCGGTGCAGCCGGCGATCAGCAGGCTTCTTTGTGGCTTGATGAGACTCAGGGCAATAAGATGTCGGCGCTAAAAGTCTTTACAGACACTATTGCCCGGGAGGTATTAAATATGGTTGACTGGATCATAACGGATCCGATCGTCAGGATGACATTTAGCTGGAAGCAAATAATAATAGATATTTTATCCAGGGATAAAATACGCGGGGAAAGGGAGACTCTGGTCCAGTTCCTGAGTATAAACGACATGGGTTTTCTTGCTATTCCGGGTGAACTGGTATATTGCCCCGGCAGGGAAATTGTCCGTTTTTCTCCCTCCAAACATACGATGCTTATTACATGCGCAAATGATTACCTTCCCGGCTACATTGTCTCTGAAGGTGAAGCGCTTGAACAAATCACATTTGAATCAAAAGATTGGCGCAACCCGCCTGAATTGGGCCCAATAATATTGGAGGCTGCGGCCGGTCTTTTAAATCCGGATATCTGCGGGACATCCGCTTCTATTCCGGAGGGCTTTGAATTTGGATGCATCAGCGGCAATGTCAGGTGCGGGTCCAGCCGCAGATTTGTTGTCGGCGTTATGAATAAAATTGAAGAACCCTCATCGGAGCCTCCTTTCTGGGGTAAGCGCGCTGAAGTGGAACCGGACGGAAAATACCTTTTGGATAAATTGCTGCCCGGAGAAAAATTTATCTATGTCAAAGAAGTCGCCGGTGATTATAGCGGCCGATATAATCAAGATATCAGGACCATTGCTTATGGAATACCGGCAAAGGTTTTGCAGGGCGGCACAATTGAAGTAAATTTCGAATTTCCGCCTGATCTATACTATTCGGAAGTGAAGTCGATAGAGCTCAAAACCCTTGTAGTGGAAAAGGAAAAATGTAAAATCTCCGGCCGGGTGAAGATCGCCGGAACCCTGAGAATAGATGAGAAAATTGAAGCCCGCCTGTACTATGCCGGAATTAAGCGGTATACGAACCTTCTGGGAAATCTGCAGGAGAAGACCTATCTTAATAATCCTGCAGCGGTCTGCATGGTTGATGATGAAGGAAGATTTAAATTTACTGAAGTGCCTTCAGGTTCATATACCATAGGTTTTTGGCTGGATATTAACAGGAATGGCATTATTGAACCCGGGGTAGATATCATATCCGCTCTTTCGGGGACATTTATTATATAATAACCGGATTCAATGCCGGGGCAGAACCGGCAATATGGTTTGAAGTGGAAATAGTGAGGAGAAAATGAATTATGAAATATTCAAAAGCTGATTCAGGGAAGAATAAATCACACCGCCCTGCATCAAAGTCCGGAACAGCCGGGAGAAGCGGGACAGAAGCCGAAACTTTTCTGGGCGGCACATTCTGGCGCGAGCACGCTCTAAGGGATATTATTCCTTATTGGCATGAACACATAAGGGATGAAAAACATGGCGCATTCTACACTAATCTATCACAAGAAGGTCAGCCTCTGTCTCCCTGGGACAAAGTTCCGGCGATGATAAGCCGCCAGGTATTTGGATTTTCAGCCGCTTATCTACTTTTTGGAGAGATGAAATATCTTGAAATCGCCCGCGAGGGAGCTGATTACCTGATGGAGCATGCCTGGGATAAGAAAAATGGCGGATGGTTTGACAGGGTAACACAATCAGGAGAGCCGAAGGCAAACACCAAGAACATCAGCCTGCAGCTTTATACCAATGTGGGGCTCACATTGTATTACTTCACTACGGGAGATAATAAAGCCCTGTCACATATAAAGAACTCTATTGAGATCCAGCAAACACATGGACACGACAATGAATTCGAGGGATATTATCAGGAGCTCAATATGGACCTGAGCGTTAAAGATAGCGGCAAAAACAAACATGCCCATTTTGGATATGTAGGCTCGCTCTTGCTTAATCTCTGGCTATGCACCAGGTCCGCGGAAATCCTGAAGTGGGAGAGCCACCTGAGCGATCTGTCTCTAAATAAGATGACGGATGATAGGGATGGCTGGATAAATGGATATATCAGCCGGTTCGACCGGCAATGGAACCTTATACCCGGGATAGTGAATGGGGCAGAGGTGGTCCATATGGGCGCGCAGCTCACTGCCGCACTTTCTTTCCTGCGTCTTTACCATCAGACAGGCAGGGCTGTTTATCTTGAAAAGGGCAAGGCGCTTGGCGACATGATCAATCGTTATGGATGGGAGCCTGAGAATGGGGGATGGCTTGAATTGGTGGAAAGGACATGCGCCCATCGTCCCGCCTCCCGGCCGGAAGTGCAGTGGTGGATCCAGATATATGGATCTTTTCTCCAGCTTCAGCTTTACCGCCTTACCGGAGATGACCAATATCTGGAAAGGTTTAAAAAGAGTGAAGATTTCTTTTTCCGGTACTTTATTGATAGAGAACATGGCAGCATATTTTCAACTGTATCTCCTGAAGGCGCACTTATTGGAGATGCCGGGAAGGCAAGAGAATGGCGGACTTCGTACCATGAGATGGAGCATGCGCTGCTTAATCATCTTTATGTCAATCTCTATGTCAACAGGGATCCGGCAACGCTGCATTTCATGTTTGAAAATACCGGATCCCGGGAAAAGCATTTCGTATCCCTGATCGATGATCCTTCTGTGCAGATCGCAGGGGTAAAAATAAATGGCCGGCCGTGGACGCAATTTGATGCTTCCGAACGTTCCGTCATTCTGCCGGAAGGGAAAAATCTTAAAGTAGAAGTTTTACTTAAATAAAATGACCTGCGAGCATGCAATATCTGAATTGCAAATATTATCCGGAGTATTGCTTGACAAACCTATCTTTTAATGATTAGATTGCACGAGTAGTGACACGAGTAGCTTTAAATATTTTTTATTCTATAAACTTATCTAAGGAAAATGAAATCAAACATGGAAATAAAAAGAAAAGAACATAAACAACTATATTTAAAAATGCAAAAAATCCGTAAATTTGAGAACGAATCGGCAAGGCTGTTTGAAAAAGGAAAAATTCATGGCGCAATTCATTTATATTTAGGTGAAGAATCAATAGCAGCAGGAATATGTTCTAATTTGAGGAAGGATGATTATATAACGTCTACCCACAGGGGGCACGGACATTGCATAGCCAAAGGAGCCAGCCTTAAAATAATGATGGCAGAATTAATGGGTAAAGAAACCGGTTATTGCAAAGGAAAAGGCGGATCGATGCATATAGCTGATTTTAGCCTGGGCATAATCGGGGCAAACGGAATAGTCGGCGCCGGGCTGCCTATCGCAGTTGGAAGTTCGATGTATTCAAAGCTTATTAATAAAGATGACAGGGTAACAGTCTGCTTCTTTGGGGATGGAGCTTCAAATGAAGGCGCCTTTCATGAATCCTTGAATTTTGCAGCTTTAAAGGGGCTGCCGATATTATTTGTCTGTGAAAACAATAAATATGCAGTTTCAACACATTTTTCAAATTCGGTACCCACAAAAAATATTGTTGACAGAGCAAAGGCATATGATATTGAAGGGATCCTGATAGATGGCTTTGATGTCATAAATATTTACGAGACCGCAAATAAGCTTATTAAAAAAATCAGAAAGGGAAATGGGCCGATATTGCTTGAATGCGATACATATAGATGGGAGGGCCACTACCTTGGGGATCCTCAGCTTTATAAGGAAAAAAAAGAACTGGAATATTATATAAGAGAGAAGGATCCGATAAAACTGTATAGGGATTTTTTAATAAAAAATAAAATATTTAATTCAAAAGAATTAAGTGAAGTAGATGCAGAAGTAGACAAGGAGCTAAAAAAGGCAGTTGAATTTGCTGAAGATTCGCCTTTTCCTGATGAGAATGCTATTTTTGATGATATATATATTTAATAAAAACGAGAGGTATATTTTTGAGAGAATTAACTTATGGCCAGGCAATAAAAGAATCATTAGACTATAATCTAAGCAGCGATAAAGATGTATTTTTAATTGGTGAAGATATAGGCTTTCACGGAGGAGCTTTTGGGGTAACAAAAGGGCTTTTTGATAAATATGGCCCCGAAAGAATCATAGATACCCCAATTTCTGAAATTCTAATTGTGGGAGCAGCGGTGGGAGCTGCAGCTGTCGGGGGAAGACCGATATGTGAAATAATGTATATGGATTTTATTACAAATGCTATGGACCAAATAGTAAATCAGGCAGCAAAGATGAGATATATGTTCGGCGGCAAGATCAGCATTCCTTTAGTTTTGAGAACAGCCGCCGGAGCAGGGAGAGGAAATGCGGCTCAGCATATGCAATCCCTTGAAGCCTGGTTTTGCCATATTCCCGGCTTGAAAGTCATTATGCCTTCCACTCCCCGCGATGTAAAGGGTTTGTTAAATTCTGCTGTACTTGATAATAACCCTGTCATATTTATTGAACATAAACTCCTTTATAATAGCAAGGGAGATGTTCCTGAGGATAATTACACGATCCCGATCGGTAAATGCGATATTAAAAGAGAAGGCAGGGATATTACAGTAGTAGCTACTTCTAAAATGGTATTAGAATCTATGGAGGCGGCCAAAATACTTAAGGATAAACATAGTATTGATGTAGAAATTATAGATCCCAGAACTTTAGTGCCTCTGGATCTGGACACTATAATTAATTCTGTAAAAAAGACAAATAAGGTATTAATAGTGCATGAAGCAGTGGCCGACTTTGGGATAGGAGCTGAAATATCTTTTAAAATTCAAAAGGAAATATTTGATTATCTTGATGCGCCCATCCACAGAGTCGCCGGCCTGAATACTCCTGTTCCTTATTCCAAACCGCTGGAGCAATGCTTTATACCAAATAAAGACAAAATCATAAAAGAAGTATTAGAAATATTTAAAAATTGTTAAAAAAATCAACATATGAAACAGGTGTCCCGGAAAGCGAATTCAACTCCAGGATAGAAAAAATCAGAAAGTATATTAGTTCAAAGAATCTGGGAGCACTTTTAATTTTTTCTACATCGAGGGCACATATATGGTACCAGACAGGTCATGTAAGTTATCTTTCAGGTTGGGCTGATCGCGATCGTATTGGTGATTCGATTGTGATCGTACCTGAAAAAGGAGACCCTATAGTTCTTATCTCCGGCATGCCTTTATTGGCGCAGCGGGGCAAAGAAGATTCTTTAATAAAAGATGTAAGGACAGCGGGTAATTTTTTTGAAAATACTCAGGGGTTTGGGAATGAAATTTTTAAAATAATAAAAGAGAAGGGTTTAGAGGGAAAAAAGCTTGGCATAGCAGGTTTTGAAAATATACCTTTTTTATTATACCAGGACATAACTGATGTATTGTCTCAATCAAATATTGAACTAACATTTGATATAGTAGCAGATATGCGCAGTCGAAAAAGTTCTGATGAGGTAGCTCTTATCAGAAAAGCAGCCGAACTTAGCGATCTGGGATATAAAGAATTGCTCCAAAAAGCCAGGCCCGGGGCACGGGGTTATGAGGTTGTTGCTTCAATGGAGTATGCAGTAAGAGCAAAAGGAGCCGATTATGTGCAGTACTGGATGCGTTCCGGTCCATTAGAAGCAGAAGATAGGTCGACCATGTTGCCAGAATTTAAACCTCATAGAAGAAAATTAAAAAGCGGTGATCAAATTACTTGTTGTTCTTATGTTGTTTATAAAGGATATTGGGCGCATAGCATGAGAACTGTAAATTTACTAACTTCTTCAAAACATCAAAATAATATATTTGACAAATGCTTGCAAATTCATAATGCAGCTATTGATATGATAAAACCAGGAGTGCGTATTTCCGATATGGTAAAAGCTATAAAATTAAATACCGGGAAAGCTGGTATGGAATTACACTGCACACGCATAGGCCATGGTATGGGTTTGGATTATGCTGAAGGGCCCACACTTAATGAAGGTAATGAGAATCTATTTGAACAGGGACAGGTCATAGTAGTTCATATCCCATTTAGTTTAAACTTAAATGGGACCGATAGTTTTTACGTGCCCTTAGGTGATATGTGCTATGTAACTGAAGATGGAGTTGAGGTATTAACGAGATTTCCTACTAAGGCTCTTAATATATAAAATGCAAATACATAAAACACCTTTACTTGATGTAGAAACGCATTAAAAAGGTAGATGCGGTCTCCTAAATGTGGTTGGAATTTTTAATTAGTTCCTGCTAAAAAATAGATTTATTTTATAAAAAGACCACTATAAATTTTTAAAAGTATGATAAAAAGCTAATTATTCAGCAGGAACTAATTAAAATAGAACAATAATATTTTAGCCAATTATAATATTTAACTGAGAATATTGTTCCAAGAAGGAAAAATATATTTTGAAATTCTTGGTGAGTGATATAAGCGTCACGAAAAGAATTTTCAAAATGATAATATGGTTTTAGAATAATTTACAATAATTTGAAAGGATTATAGTGAATAATTTAGAACGAGTAAAGAAAACTTTTATGCACAAAAAAATTGATAAGGTTCCTTTTTTTGAATTATCTTTGAATAATAATGTTTTAAAAGATGTCCTTAATTTAGAAGGTGCGATGCCAAATGCATCTGGATTAACAAGAATAGCATTGTTTAAAAATTTATTTAATAATCTTGATGGAAGATTTCATTTGGAAAGATCTGAATTTAATGAAAAGATAGGGGAATTTATATTGGAATCGACTAAAAATTTAGTAGAACTATATAAGACTCTTAATATTGAAATGGTACCTTTCAGGCCTTATGATTTTTTAGTGGCACCATTTTATAGGAATTATTTGGGTTTTAGTGAAGATATTAATGATATCAATATAAGCATAGGTAAGGGTACAAAAGGTGTAATCAAATGGCGAATTGAGAATAGTAAAAATTTTTGGGCAGAATATCAGTATGAAGAAAAACAAGATACTGTTTTTATGATAAACGATTGTATTAGAGAAAAAGGTGAAGCAGAACTTCTAAGATTTATTAAATATTCTAAAGAAATTATATCGAGTATTAATATAAAACAGAATTTACACGAATTAAAAAATTCACAATTTTATAATGTAATAAAATATTATGAATTGGTAAAAGAGTGTAGGGATAATACTGATTTTTTTAGTGTTGGCTATGCAAGTATTCCATATCCAAGTAATTCTACTTTTCATCCATTATTTTTAGAACTTATGATAACAAAACCATCGATAATAATGGAATACTTTGAAGTAGCTATGGAAGAAGTGTTAAACTTAGCTAAAATTCAAATTAGAAGTGGTATAAATGCAATTATTGATGTTACGGATTGGTGTTATAATAGCGGGCCAATGTTTTCACCTGATTTTACAAGAAAGTTTATTTCACCATATCTAAAAAAAATAGTTGACTTGTGCCATGAAAATAATGTTTCTTATATAAAACATTTAGATGGGAATATAAATTCAATGCTGGAAATATTAATTAATGAAATTGGAATTGACGGACTTCATGCTATTGAATCATCGGCTGGGGTAGACATAAAAGAGATTAAGAAAAAATATGGTGATAGGATTACCTTAATAGGAAATGTTGACTGTTCAAAACTGTTGATAAGTGGTTCAAAAAGAGAAATATTTAAAGAAGTTAAGGATATAATTGAGAATATTTCAAAAGGTGGCGGCTATATTCTATGTTCAAGTAATTCAATACATAATGGGATCCCCACAAAGAATTTTTTGTATATGCTAGAAGCGAGAAAGATATATGGTAATTTGTGAAATTAATAAATCACTCACTTAATTATAAGTAGGTTAAGATAAGGAGGCTTTTATGGAAAAGGGATATTTTAAAGAAGTTCGTGAACGGTACGGCACAGAGGTCTGGACAAATAATGCATCAGGTTCTGAAATGAAGGCGGCCCTGGAAGCGGGAGCTGTCGGGGGTACCACAAATCCATGCAGCATGGCGGTCCTGTTAAAATCGGATACCAGGTTTGCACATGTGATTATAGATGAGGCTATAAAGGAGGCGGGCACGGATGACGATGAGGAGATAGCAATGTTGGTACTTCAAAAGGCAGTATTGCGGCTGCTGAAGCTGTTTCACCCTCTTTACAGGGAAAGCAATGGCCGCTATGGGTATGCGGCAATTCAGGGAAATCCAGGAAAGATCAATGATCTGGAGACAATTCTTAAAGAAGCAGAAAAATTCCATAATCTTGGTGAGAATATAATCATCAAAGTACCATCGACAATCGTAGGCGCTCAGGCAATGGAGGAACTCATTGGCAGGGGCTGGGCGACAATCGGAACTGCTTGTTTCACAGTGACGCAGTATATCTTAATGGCCGAGGCGTATCGCCGGGGTCTGCGGCGTACAAACAAAAAGCCTAAATGTCTTATCGCCATAATACCTTCCGCTATGGATAAATATTTTACCGAGTATGCGGCGAAACATAATATAAAGGTATCGCCTGATGTGATTTGCCAGGCAGGCATTATCGTAAAAAAAGCTGCATATAAAATTTGTCGTGAACGGGACTATGAGGCGATTCTTATATCCGGCGGCGGCCGGGAAACATACCATTGGACCGAATTAACAGGTCCCGATGCAGCTCATACCCTGAGTGCCGGATTGGCCGGGAAGCTGCTCAGGGAGCGCCCGCAGGTGACAAATAGCATTCATGAGCCAGCACCCTTAGAGGTGATAGAGAGCTTGAGGCAGAATTTTCCGGATTTTACCACAGCACACGATGTAGGTGGACAGAGCCATGATGAGATCCTCTCATATGAACCTTTAATCAGATTTAATAATTTTTTTAATGATGGTTTTGACGTATTGATAAATGAAATTCGGTCCCGGAAGAAATAATATGAAAAAACATTTGACTATTCAGAAAATAAATATTATCATGCTTAAATTACTCGTGCTAACAACTTGAAAATTACAGCTTGCAGTCCATAGATTGTTAGAAAGCTAAGAGAAAAAC
>CBEVGD010000013.1:0-24888 GCA_965549355.1 uncultured bacterium
GTCCTTGTAATCATTAGTATCTTTGAATATTTCAATATTTTCTTTGATATTTCAAGTATCTGCTCCGGGGTCTGATTTGTTCCATAGACTACTTCCGGAAAGTCCCTGCTGAGCAGCTTGTGATGATCGATTTTTGCAAATCCGATATCTTCAAAATACATGTCCTTTTTCTGCTCCAGGAAATCCTTATCAGAGAGTCCGCCATCCCTGTAACTTTTCATCAGTCCTTCAATAATATTATTAATATGGCTATTCATACCGGTGTCCCAATAATTATGCATGCACAGTCTCTTATGCATGCATAATGTCTGTTCTATTTAAATATAATCATATATTAAAAATGAAATAATTTCCCTGACATCTCCGCAATAAGAACAGCGGTCTCTATGGATATGACTGATATCAGCTTTATCAGGATATTCATTGAAGGTCCGGCAGTATCCTTTAAAGGATCTCCCACAGTATCTCCCACTACTGAGGCTGCATGTTCGGGTGTCCCGGACTTTCCTTCTTCTTCAATTTTTTTCTTTGCATTATCCAGCGCACCTCCGGCATTAGCCATAAAAATAGCCTGTGCAAAGCCGGAAAGAAGCGTACCTATTATAAGGGCTATTACTCCGCCAGGCCCGAGAAGTATGCCTATTACAACAGGTATTACAAAGACAAGTATTCCCGGAGCTATTATTCCCTTCTGGGCAGAACGGGTCACGATAGCAATAAATACCCCGGGATCTCCTTTTTCTTCTCCGGAGAGGATTCCTTTTATCTGTTTGCGCGCTTCAATGACTACCTTATTTGCAGCTTTTCCAACTGCTCCTATAAGAAGAGAAGTAAAGAGAAAAGGCAGTATAACGCCTACAAATAATCCTGCAAGGATCTTGGGATCCTTCATAAAGTCAAGCGCAACACTGCCGGTAAGGATCTCTATCTTTGAAAAATATGCCTGGCCGAGAGCAAGAGCTGTAATAGCGGCGCTTCCTATGAGTAGGCCCTTTCCAATAGCGGCAGTAGTATTACCCACAGAATCAAGCTTGTCCGTAGTTTTTCTCACTTTTGGGTCAAGCTCCGCCATCTCAGCGATTCCCCCCGCATTATCTGCTATCGGTCCATATACATCTATGGCAATAGCAAAGGGAGAAGTCGAGAGCATGGCTACAGCAGCTATGGCTACGCCGTACAGGCCCATTTTAAAATTAGTCGCTCCTCCTGAGACATAGAAGCTGAAAAGCATAACCGTTATTACTGTAAGCGCCGGAAGTATGGTTGATTCCATCCCATATGCAAGACCGTTTACAACAAGTGTCGCGGGCCCTGTCTTTGCGCTTTCTGCTATGCTTCTTGTCGGCCTGTACCTTGAGTCTGTATAAAGCAGCGTAAATAGCCCTATCAAAAATCCTGCTGCCAGTCCGCCGACTGCAGCATAGAAAAGAAAATTATAACCGGTTCCTATGACATATTTTACTATAAAAAATGAAAATCCCATTATGGCAAGTACTGTTATAAGAAGCCCTGAGAGAGTGGTCCCCGTAAGAAGGGACACTGTCGCGCTTTCTTTATATTTTGAGACAATAAACTTTATAACAAATATTGCTATTATGGAGGCAATGGCTCCCGCTGTTGCTATGATCATGGGAAATATTACCGATCTCATCATAAGCGGCGAATTCTGGAAGGCAAGAAAACCTAAAAATTCAGCTGCTATAATGGAACCTACCCATGACTCCAGCGCATCGGCCTTCATCCCTCCGACATCTCCTACATTATCTCCTACATTATCTGCTATAGTAGCAGGATTTCTGTAATCATCTTCTCTGAGCCCGGATTCGACCTTACCGACATAATCTGCACCCATATCAGCTGCTTTTGTAAATATTCCTCCGCCTGTCCTCATAAAGAAGGCTGCAAAAGAAGCACCTATGGTAAATGTGATAAGGATATTTACCACAGAATCCATTGTGACATTTAGTTCTCCGCCGCTTCTTCCATACCACCAGATCAATGTATTGAACCAGAAAGCAGTATCAAACAGGGCCACTGTCGCAAGCAGAAGCCCGGAGGCTGAGGCTGCTGTAAAAGCTATGTTCATTGCTTCCCCAAGGCCCTTTTCTTTAGCCGCAAAAGTCACCCTTGAATTTGCCGAAGTAGATATCCACATCCCTATATAACCTATAATAAGGCTAAAGATCATCCCCGTGGCAAAAGCCGGAATGGATGCAAACTCCAGATAGTCAAAATATACCATTACGCCGAGCAGTGCAGTTATCACTACAAAAAATATTGACATGACTTTAAACTGTTGATTAAGATATGCCCTGCTGCCGGCAGCTATGGCATCAGATATCTCTATCATCCTCTTTGGCCCCCTGCTTTTTTTGGAAACCAGCCTGGCAAAGATTATAGCCAGTATCAGAGAGATCGCAGCTCCTATAAAGGGAATGATCCGAAAAAGCATCAGAGTAGACACTCGGTACCTCCTATTTAAATTGTTAAATATTAGTATTGTTTCAAACCTATAAAATATCCTGATTATTTTACTCAAAATAGGAATATTAGGCAATGAAAATATAAAACTTTATACACAGCTCTTTGCTAATAGCTGCACTTTTAGCGAACCAGGGAAACACGGACCCTGCTCCATAAAATCTATACTCATAGTCTTATAAATAACCCTGGCAAATATCTATTGATTCCAATCTACCTATTAATTAGAAATATAAGTCACTGGAACATAATGTATAAAATATTTTTATTGCATAGAATATTTTCTAATGATAATATGGTTTAAATATCAATATTTGAGAGGAGTATTCCATGGACAATCTAGACATTAGTGTTGGGGGTATTTTCGGCGGGGCTTTTGCTATAATAGCATATGTGGTATTCGCTGTTTTGATGATCGCCTCTATGTGGAAGATTTTTACAAAAGCGGACAAGCCCGGCTGGGCCTCGCTCATACCCATCTATAATATTATTGTGCTGCTGGAAATCGCCGGAAAGCCATTATGGATGATAATATTATTATTGATTCCTATCGTAAATATAATTATTTACATTATTGTCACTATCGAACTGGCTAAGAATTTTGGCAAGAGCGGCGGTTTTGTTGCGGGCCTGATTCTCTTACCTATAATATTCTATCCTGTGCTGGCTTTTGGAAGCGCCGAATATCAGGGAGCGTGATCTGTTTCTGCATAAATAAATTAAAATAATTAATAAAAAATAGGATATATTGTTTTATATATATCCTATTTTTTATTGGAAAATTAAATTTATAAATCCTATGCCTTATTCTTCTCGAGATGCATCAATCCATATATTATTGAATCCTCCAGAGCCTGCCAGCTTGCCTCTATGACATTCTCGGAGACCCCTATGGTACCCCATGTCTTTTCACCATCTGAAGACTCTATAAGGACCCTTACCATTGCTCCTGTCCCCTTTTTAGCATTAAGCACCCTTACCTTGAAGTCTGTAAGCTCTATGCTGGAAAGTCCGGGATAACAGCTTTTAATGGCATTCCTAAGAGCACTGTCAAGAGCATTGACCGGGCCATTTCCTTCTGCCGTCTCTATTATCCTATTACCGTCAATACACACCTTTACCGTAGCTTCCGACAGCATCATCCCGTCTTTTGTCTTCTCATTTAGTACCCTGAAGCTCTCTAAGGTAAAGAATTCTTTTTTCTTTCCTCCTGCTTCCCCGATCAGCAGCTCAAAGCTTCCATCTGCTGCCTCAAACTGATATCCCTTATGCTCAAGGTCCTGTATCCTGCCAAGTATCTTTCCAACGGTCTCTGTATCATTTTCAAGGTCAATACCAAGTTCCCTGGCCTTAAGGACTATAGATTTTTTACCTGACAGCTCCGATATCAATATCTTCCTGGTATTCCCTACCAGTCCCGGACCTATATGTTCAAAAGCCTCGGATATCTTGCTTACACCGCTGGCATGCATGCCTCCCTTATGCGCAAAAGCATTACGGCCCACAAATGGCTGGTGATTATCAGCTATCTGATTTGCGATCTCGCTGACATAACGGGACAGGCTGGTTATATGTTTTAGATTGCCTTCACCAAGGCATGTTTTCCCCATTTTTATTTCAAGATTTGGGATCACGGTACATAGATCCGCATTCCCGCATCTCTCGCCATAGCCGTTTATAGTGCCCTGCACCATGACTGCACCTTTTTCTACTGCGATCATGCTATTTGCATCGGCACAGCCGCTGTCATTATGAAAATGAGCGCCAATAGGCGTATCTATCCTGCTTTTTATCTTTTCCACAATACGGCCCGCATCCATTGGAAGTATGCCTCCATTTGTATCACAGATACATATAAAATCTACTCCCCCGTCAACTGCCGCTTCAAGGGTTTTAAAAGCATATTCCGGATCTTCCTTGAAGCCGTCAAAAAAATGTTCCGCATCGAAATGCACTTCATTAAAATGTTTTTTTAGATATTTGATCGTATCAGATATCATGGCCAGATTATTATTTAGAGTGGTCTCTATTACTTTCTCTACATGCAATACCGAGGACTTTCCTACGACACATACCCCGTCGGCTCCGGAGTTTATGAGCACTTTCAGGTTCCTGTCCTTTTCCACAGTACTATCCTTATACCTCGTCATGCCGAAGGCCATTATCTTTGAATGTTTGCATTTAATCGACTTCAGCTGGTCAAAAAGCTGCATCTCCTTGGGATTTGATGCCGGAAAGCCGACTTCAATATAATCTATGCCCATATCGTCAAAACGTCCTATAAGCTCCAGCTTATCCTTTACAGAAAATGAGATATCGGCCCTCTGCGTCCCATCCCTCAAAGTAGTATCCAGTATATATATTTTATTTTTTAAATTATCTTTTACCATCATGTTCTCCGGTTATCTGTTTAATGTTTTTAATATATATTTACGGCCACATCATTTCTTCCCTGCAAGATTGGCTCTTGTAAACTCGATATATCCTCCGCTGGCTATGACTTTTTGTATAAAATCCGGCAGAGGCGGGATCTTAAAAGTCTTCCTGGCTGTAAGATCATTTATCTCTCCTTTATCCAGATCTATTTCCAGCTCATTCATATCCATTACTGTCTCACTTGCCTCGCTGCTTACTATCACGGGCAGTCCGATATTAATAGCATTGCGGTAGAATATCCTGGCAAATGAGCCTGCGATGATTGCCTTTACTCCGCTTGCCTTAATAGATATGGGGGCATGTTCCCTTGAGGAACCGCAGCCAAAATTTTCTCCGCCTACAATGATCTTCCTATCCTTTATTTTATCCTTAAAATTTTCATCCAGATCTTCAAAACAATGGGAGGCCAGCTCGGTCTCATCAATGGTATTAAGATATCTGGCAGGGATTATCACATCTGTATCCACATTATCTCCATATTTTATTACCCTGTCTTTGATGATCATTATAAAACCTCCTCCGGTATTGATATTCTTCCTGTTATCGCAGAGGCTGCAGCTACTGCGGGTCCGCTTAGATATACTTCGCTTTTTGGATGCCCCATCCTTCCGACAAAATTCCTATTAGTGGTCGCGACCGCTCTTTCGCCTTCGGCAAGTATGCCCATATGTCCGCCCAGGCATGGTCCGCAGGTCGGCGTGCTTACTACGCATCCTGCTTCGACAAAGATCTCCAAAAGGCCGGCTCTCATAGCTTCAAGGTATATTTTTTGTGTAGCCGGGATGATTATTGTCCTTATCCTCTTATTTGTTTTTCTGCCCTTCAGTATCTCTGCAGCCATTTTGAGGTCCTCCATTCTTCCATTTGTACACGAACCTATTACTACCTGGTCTATGACTATATCTCCGGCATCGGCTGCATCCCCGGCATTGGACGGCAGATGCGGGAAAGCTACCTGGAGCTTGACTTTTGAGCAGTCTATCTCAAAAACTTTTTCATACTCAGCGTCTTCATCACTTTTAAATACAGTATATTCTGTTTTCCCCTTTGATCTTACATATTCTATGGTCTTCCCGTCGACTTCAAATAATCCGAATTTTCCCCCTGCTTCTATGGCCATATTGGCCATTGCAAATCTTGAATCCATAGAAAGCCTCTCTATGGCGGGTCCGGAAAACTCCATTGACATATAAAGGGCCCCGTCCACCCCTATCATCCCTATCGTATGCAGGATGAGATCTTTTCCCGTTATCCAGGGTCCCGGAACATCCTTATATATGAACTTTAATGTTTTGGGGACCATAAACCATGCTTTCCCGGTGGCCATTGCAACTGCGGCATCAGTGCTTCCCACACCTGTGGAAGCAGCGCCCAGCGCTCCGTATGTACATGTATGGGAATCGGCCCCTATCACCAGATCGCCGGGCAGCACGAGCCCCTTCTCGGGAAGCAGTGCATGCTCTATGCCCATTTCACCTATCTCAAAATAATTAATTATATCCTGCTGGCCCGCAAAATCTCTCAGGACCCTGCACTGCTCTGCAGACTTTATGTCTTTATTTGGCGTGAAATGATCAGGCACCATTACTATTTTGCTTCTATCAAAAACCTTTTCGGCGCCGATCTTTTTAAATTCTTCAATAGCGAGAGGCATCGTTATATCATTGCCAAGGACTATATCGACCGATGCATTTATTATTTCCCCGGTACTCGCATATTCTTTCCCTGAATGTGCCGCCAGTATTTTCTGTGCCATTGTCTGTGGTTTATTTCTATCCTTCAATTTATAATCTCTCCTTTATTCTTCAAGATGGTCTTCAACCTATTGGCAGCATCTATATATGCCCTTATGCTTGCCTCCACTATATCAGTGGAAATACCGCTGCCCATTACTTCATTTTCATTTGCGCTTGCTATTATCTTTACCTGTCCGATAGCGTCTTTTCCAGCCGAGACTGCCTCAATATTATACTCGACAAGCACCATATTTATCCCCGTTATCTTATCTATCGCCTTAAACGATGCATCTATGGGTCCATCCCCTCTCGCTGAGGCATGTTTTTCATCTCCATCTACCGTGATCCTTACCTCTGAATCTGCAATAATATCTGAACCGCTTCTGACCCTATACTCTTCAAGAATATAGTACTCTTCCACTTCCCTTATCTTATCTGTAACAATGGCTCTCAGATCACTCTCATTTATGGCTCCCTTTTTTTCAGCAAGGTCCTTGAACCTCTCAAAAGCTTTTTCAAGGCCCTCTTCATCAGGTTTAATATCCAGCTCTAAGAGCCTTTTCTTAAAAGCATGCCTTCCTGAATGCTTTCCAAGTATAAGGCTGGACCTGGCCAGGCCAATATCTTCCGGCTTTATGATCTCATATGTGGACCTGTCTTTTAACATCCCGTCCTGATGTATTCCCGCTTCATGGGCAAATGCATTTTTCCCCACAATAGCCTTATTTGGAGCTATTGCATAACCGGTTAACGACTTTACCAGATTACTGGTCCTGACTATTTCCCTTGTCCTTATATCTGTATTTAAACCCAGATCCTTTCCGCGGGTATCGATTATCATGGCAATTTCTTCAATAGAAGCATTCCCGGCTCTTTCCCCTATCCCGTTTACCGCACATTCTATCTGCCGGGCTCCATGCTCCGCGGCCATAAGAGAATTGGCAACAGCCAGTCCCAGATCATTATGACAGTGCACGCTGACTATGACATCCTCTATGCCGCTTACATTAGCAAATATATAATCTATCAGATGTGAAAATTCTGCCGGCAGGGCATATCCCACAGTATCAGGCACATTTATGACACCCGCCCCGTTTTTGATTGCCTCTTCAAACATCCTGCAGAGAAAATCCCTATCGCTTCTTGTGGCATCCATTGCAGAAAACTCCACCATATCAGTATATTTCCTGCTTCTTTTGACTGCTCTGCCTGTCATCTCAAGAGCTTCCTGCCTCGTCTTATGGAATTGATGCTTGAGATGTATATCAGAAGATGAGATAAAGGTATGGATGACTGGATTTGACGCTCCGCTCAGCGCTTCTCCTGCTGCATCAATATCCTTATCATTTGCCCTCGCAAGAGCAGCTACTGACCTATCCTTTATTTTCTTTGAGATTTCTTTTACAGATTCAAAATCACTAACTGAAGAGATAGGAAAACCTGCCTCTATTATATCCACATTCAACCGTGATAATTGCTCCGCTATCTCAAGCTTTTCCCTCACATTCAAATGAATGCCCGGCGCCTGCTCGCCATCCCGGAGAGTAGTATCAAATATATAGATCTTATTTTTCATACTAATTCATTTCTAATACAGGTTTACAATCTTAATATTCTTTAGACCGGAAGATCTTTTAAACTGTTCTGTCATTTCACCTGTTACTTCGCTATCAAGATTCAGGCCCATTACCGCATCTCCGCTCATCTTCTTGCGCCCCACATGCATGGCAGCTATATTTACATTTAGCTTCCCAAATTCGGTCCCTATTTTTCCTATCTGGCCGGGTATATCTTCATATCTTATAAATGCCATATGTTTTGACGGCACCATGTCTATCTCAAATTTATCTATTGCTATGAACCTCGGGATATTTTTCTTGCCGGTTATCGTACCCGAGATGGAAAGATCGCATTGCGGACCATTGCCTTTTATTGTCATCAAATTTACAAGATCACTTGACTGGCTGCTTTTTTCTATCTTTATTTTTAATCCGGCTTCTTTTGCCGCCAGATCCACATTTACCATATTCATATTTTCAGCAGAGTATTTCTCCATTATTTTCACAAGTGTCATCGAGGTCAGGACCCTTACATCATATTCCGATACTTTCCCATGATAGCCTATGCTGACACTATTTAGATTGCCCTCAAACATATTAATAAAAAGGCTCCCTATATTCTCAGCAAGCTTAAAAAACGGCGAAAGGACCTCCATCTGTTCCGGTCTTACCACAGGAGCATTCACCGGGAAAACCGGCGTACCCCCATTAAGGACCTCTACGACCTGTTCCGCTATTATAGTACCGGCCCGGCTCTGTGCTTCAGTAGTAGAGGCTCCAAGATGCGGGGTGCAAATAACTTCTTCCAGGCCGAATACCGGTGAGTCGGTGCAGGGTTCCCTGTCATATACATCAAGTGCCGCACCGCCGATCTGGCCGTCTTTTATAGCTTCAGCAAGATCTTTTTCTACTATTATCCCGCCTCTCGCTACATTTAATATTATTGTCCCCTTTTTCATCTTATCAAACTGTTTCCTGTCAAACATGCCTATCGTATCTTTATTTTTTGGCAGGTGGATGGAAATAAAGTCCGCCTCCCTGTATATGTCTTCAAGTTTGCCTGCTTTTACTATTCCAAGCTGCTTAAAACGGTCCTCAGAAACAAATGGGTCATATGCGATGACTTTCATCCCGAGCCCCATGACCTTTTTGGCAACCAGCCCGCCTATCTGCCCATAGCCTATGATACCGAGGGTCTTCCCATCGATCTCGATCCCTTTAAATTTTGATTTTTCCCATTTGCCGCCCTTAAGGGAAGAATTAGCTCCGGGGATCCTGCGTACCAGCGCCAGCATCAATGCAATAGTGTGCTCTGCTACAGTGACAGCATTGCTTGTCGGTGCATTTACAACTATTATCCCTTTTTTTGTAGCAGCTTCAAGATCGATATTATCCACACCGATCCCTGCTCTTCCGATTATCTCCATATTGTCGGCATTTCCGATTATACCCGCATCGGGCCTTGTCTCGCTTCTTATTATCAGAGCATTATAATCCGGGATTATTTCCTTTAATCTTTCAGGGGAGATACCCTTTTCCTCCACAACAGTAAAATGTTCTTCTAATAGTTTTATGGCCTCACCTGCAAGTCCGTCGGTTATCAGTACTTTCTTTTTAATCTTATTCATGTTCTTTCTGTCCATTTCTAAATATTAAGATAATTATTTTGCATAAATACTTTCTGTGCCCCGCTTACCGCCGCACCTGTTTCGAATTTATATCCCAGATCAGCAAGAGCCATCTCAAGCGCGGAAAAAACCATTACAATGTCGAACATGCCGACATATCCAATATGGCCTATTCTTATTATCTTGCCCGCAAGCTTCCCCTGTCCGCCGGCAATAGTCACTCCATATTTTACCCTCATGATCTTTAGAAGCTCTTTGCCGTCAATGGTCTCCGGCACTTTTATAGCAGTCGCAGAAAACCCTCTCTTTTCCGGTGCGGCTACAAGCAGTTCAAGTCCAAGAGCTTCAGCTCCTGCCCAGGTAGCCTCTGCAAGGACTCTGTGCCTCTTAAAAGCCTTTTCCATACCTTCTTCAAGGAGCTGGTCCAATGCCTTATTCATGGCTGCTATTATTGAAATCCCCGGTGTCCACGGAGTCTGCGAAGGCTTTTTCTCCATAGATGCCCTGGCAGCATTAAGGTCAAAATAGAATTTTGGGATATCAGACTTTTCAATAAGCTTCCAGGCCTTATCACTGATACTTATAAATGCAGCTCCGGTAGGTGCGCTTAATCCTTTCTGCGAACCTCCCAGGACTATATCAAGATTCCATTTATCAGTTTCCAGCTCTGATGCCACCAACCCGCTTATTGCATCAACTATAAAGATAGCCGGATAATCCTTTACGATACCGCCCATAGCCTTTATATCATTAAGCGCTGCTGTCGATGTCTCGCTAAACTGTGCCATTACACCCTTTATTTCACTATCCCTGTCAAGTTCTTTCCTTATATCTTCAGGATCTGCCGTATCGCCCCATTCATAATCTAATGCTATGACTTCCAGGCCAAACTTCGTGCTTATCTTCTTAAATCTTTCTCCAAAATTCCCAATGCTTACAATAAGAACCTTGTCTCCGACACTAAAGGAATTGGTAATCGCCGCTTCCATGGCTCCGGTTCCTGATGATGTAAGAACAAATACATCATTATCCGTCCTATACATCTTCTTTAGTTTTGCCAGGACTTCGGAAAATATATTGCCGAATTCCGGTGATCTGTGATGCATCAGCGGCCTTCCATGCTCTGTAAGCACTTCAGGGGATATTGCAGTTGGTCCGGGGGTCATTATATATCTCTTTAACATTTCTTCCTTCTTTCCTATTTTAACAGTTGATATATCAAACAAATACTAATCTTTTACACCCCTCGCACAGGCGATCTTTCCTGTCCTTACAAGCTCAAGTATGCCGAACGGCCTCAGCAGATCTTCAAGAGCTTTTACTTTCCTATTGCTTCCGGTTATCTCTATAATCAGGGTCTTTTTCCCCACATCAACAATATTTACCCTGAATATACTGACTATCTCAAGTATTTCCGGCCTGGTCCTTGAATCAGCGCTGACTTTTATAAGAACTAGCTCTCTTTCGACAATATTTAAAGGATCCAGCTCCTGTATCTTTATTACATTAATTAATTTATATAATTGCTTGGTTATCTGTTCTATGCTGTGATTTTCAGCATTGACCACAATAGTTATCCTGGAGATCGAACTATTATCGGTCGGTCCTACTGCAAGACTATTGATATTAAAACCTCTGCGGCTGAAAAGTCCGGCTACTTTTGCCAGGACACCGGACTTGTTTTCTACCATTACTGATATTATATGTTTCATATTACACCTTCTTGCTTTCCATCATATTGTCAATTGGCGCTCCCGGAATGACCATTGGAAGTACGTTTTCCTCCCTGTCTATCCAGAAATCTACCAGTACAAGCCTATCAATGCTGAGAGCTTCTTTTATTGCATCTTCTACTTCATCTTTTTTCTTAACTCTTATGCCGGTTCCGCCATATGCTTCTACCAGTTTGACGAAATCCACGCAATTATGTATACAGGTATTTGAATACCTTTTCTCCCAGAAAAATTCCTGCCACTGCCTTACCATTCCAAGATAGCCATTATTTAAAAGCATTATTTTAACAGGGATCTTGTTGGCGGTAGCTGTCGCCATCTCCTGAGATACCATCTGTATGCTGCCATCGCCGGCTATGTCTATGACCGTACTGTCCGGCATTCCGACTTTGGCCCCGATAGCAGCAGGAAATCCATATCCCATTGTTCCCAGGCCCCCGGATGTCAACAGTCTGCGGGGTTCTCTAAATTTATAATACTGAGAGGCCCACATCTGATTCTGGCCCACTTCCGTACATATTATCGCCTCTCCCCCGGTCAGCTGATCCAGCTTTTCAATTATATATCCCGGCTTTATTTTTGAGGACTTTTTATCATATGTTAATGGATGATTCTTCTTCAGCTCTGCTATTCTTTTGAGCCACGCACTCTTAGCTGATCCGCCCTTTTTCACTGCAAGCTTCCTATATGCTTTTTCCAGGTCTATCAGTACGCTTTTTGCATCCCCTACTATCGGCACATCGGCATTGATATTCTTTCCTATTTCCGCCGGATCAATATCGATATGGATAACACCGGCATTCCTGGCAAATTCAGATAGTTTTCCTGTGACCCTGTCATCAAACCTTACCCCTGCAGCTATTATAAGGTCAGTCTCTGTAAAAGCGATATTTGCATATCTTGCACCATGCATCCCCGCCATTCCAAGCGAAAGATCCTCAGTCTCCGGATAGCAGCCCATGCCCAGCAGAGATGTGATTACCGGTACCTTTATGGTCTTTATCAATTTCCGCAGTTCGCTGCTTGCTCCGGATGCCACTATTCCTCCCCCGGCAAATACGACAGGCTTTTTACTTCTGTGGATCCTTTCTGCTGCTTCTTTTATCTGTTTTTTATTCCCCTTTAGCGTCGGTTTGTATCCTGCCAGATCCAGAGTAGCTTTAATGCTGTCGTCGATCATACCATTGGATATATCCACCGGTATATCAATAAGGACCGGTCCGGGCCTTCCGGTAGAAGCTATATGAAAAGCTTCTTTTATAATAGTAGGAAACTCCTCCAGATCTTTAACCAGATAATTATGTTTGGTTACCGGTGCCGTTATGCCGGTTATATCCACTTCCTGAAAGGCATCCGTTCCAATCATGGGACTGGCCACTTGCCCTGTTATGATTACAATCGGTATGGAATCCATATAAGCATTTGCTATCCCTGTTACCAGATTAGTTGCCCCGGGACCGGATGTCGCCATGCAAACGCCAGTCTTTCCAGTGGCCCTTGCATATCCGTCTGCCGCATGCGCGGCACACTGTTCATGCCTTACAAGTATATGTCTTATGTCATTGTCAAATAAAGCATCATATATGGGTATGACCACTCCCCCGGGATAGCCGAAGATCACCTCTACGCCTTCCCTCTTCAAGCATTCTATTAGCATCTTTGCACCGTTTATTTTTCCCATATTATTTCTCCTCTATATTGTAACAACTTTATAACAGTGCTATGGTTGACCATTATAGCACTATCTTTTACATTTTCAATATTTATAAATGAAATCATTTTTATTTAAGTACCGCACCTTCCGAGGCTGGCCCGACAAGCTTTGAATATCTCGCCAGATAGCCTTCCTTTATTTTTATCTCTGGTGCTTCCCACCCATCCATCCTCTTTTTTATCTC
Organism: uncultured bacterium; assembly: GCA_965549355.1. Classification (GTDB taxonomy): domain Bacteria; phylum Actinomycetota; class Humimicrobiia; order Humimicrobiales; family Humimicrobiaceae; genus M55B120. The sequence continues at coordinate 13,472 of CBEVGD010000013.1, forward strand.
CTCTTCATCGACAAGAAGATTAATAGAATAATGCTGTATGTCTATCTCTATTAAATCACCATCACGGACTATCCCTATCGGTCCCCCGGCCTGTGCCTCTGGAGAGATATGGCCTATTGAAGCTCCTCTGGTGGCGCCGGAAAATCTACCATCCGTAATAAGGGCCACATCCTTATCAAGTCCTATGCCGGCTATGGCTGATGTAGGAGCAAGCATCTCTCTCATGCCCGGCCCTCCTTTCGGACCTTCATATCTTATGACTATTACATCTCCCGGGTTTATTTTTCCTCCCATAATAGCCTCAAGAGAATCTTCCTCGCTCCCAAATACTCTGGCTCTCCCCTTATAGTGGTACATCGATGGATCCACAGCAGACCTCTTTACTACACATCCTTCAGGAGCAAGATTGCCGTACAGTATTGCCAGCCCGCCATCCTTAAGATATGGATCAGATACCGTCTTTATAACATTAGTATCTTTTATTTCAGCCCCCAAAATATTGCCTGCAATGTCTTTTCCTGTCACTGTAATGGCCTTACCGTTTAAAAGTTTGTTTTTATAAAGCTCATTCATCACAGCCTCAACTCCGCCTGCCGCATATAGGTCCTGAATATGATGTCCCCCGGCCGGACTCAGCCTGCATAGATTCGGAGTCTTGCCGCTTATCTCATTTACAAGCTTTAGAGAGAAAGGCACCTTTGCCTCATTAGCTATTGCCGGAAGATGCAATATGGTATTGGTCGAACATCCAAGAGCCATATCGACTGCCAGGGCATTCTTTATAGAGTCAGCATTTACAATATCCCTGGGCCTTGTATTGCTTTTGACAAGGTCCATTACTTTGAACCCTGCTTCCTTTGCCAGTCTCAGCCTCTTTGAATAAACGGCAGGTATTGTGCCGTTTCCGGGAAGCGCAATACCTATAGCCTCCGACAGGCAGTTCATTGAATTGGCCGTGAACATCCCCGCGCAGCTTCCGCAGGTGGGACATGCTTCTTCTTCTATCTCAGCCATATCATCATCATCCAACGTACCTTTCTGGTATTTTCCTATAGCTTCATAACATGTACTGTAGTCAATATCTTCACCATCAAATCTGCCGGCCATCATGGGGCCGCCGCTTATGACCAGAGCAGGTATATTTAATCTAAGTGCTGCCATTATCATGCCCGGAACGATCTTATCACAGCAGGTCACAAGGACAAGTCCGTCAAATGGATGGGCCATTGCGACAGCTTCAATGCTGTCGGCTATTATCTCCCTTGTAGCAAGCGAGTACTTCATCCCGACATGATTCATGGCCACTCCATCACATACCCCTATTGTACAGAATTCCTGGGGGGTCCCTCCACCCATCATTATTCCGGCTTTGACTGCCTTTGTGATGCTGCCCAGCTGTATATGCCCGGGTATGAGCTCATTGAATGAATTGGCCACCCCTATTATGGGTCTTTTTATCTCCCTGTCCGTAAAGCCCAGTGATTTAAAAATGGATCTGTGAGGGAGTCTTGATATTCCCTTTTTCATGCTGTCGCTTCTCAATTTGCCTCCTCTTTTAAAATTAATTATCTAAAAAATTATATGCAAAACTTAAACCTTTGAAAAATATAGATTACAGGATTTACAAAAAGGATCAAGGAATGAGAAATACCCTGTATCTAGGATATAATGCCCACTAGCAGGACAATTACTGAAATAATAAGGACACTGACCGGTGACCGGGCAATCATGCAATTACCTGAACCGGATCTTCTGAAGGTCTTTATAAAAATACTCTTTATGTCTCTTATTGCTTTCATTTCCAATTCCTTACAAAATTACTGATTAATTATAATATCATAGAAAATATGGTAAAACAATTAAGATGCCGCTATTTTTTCATTAAATTTCAATATTTTTTATTTAGTCCGTATCCCGGGACCTTCAACCTTGATCCCGGCTTCCTTCAGATTTAATCCTATAATAGGCACTTTTGCCTCAGATTAACGTTTGGAACCATTAATCTTTCACCGGTTAGGAGCTTATGCCGGGCACACATATAAATGGGACCCGAACATAGTCGCCGGGCCCCATTTATATTTAAAATATTATACACAGTCTACTTATATTTTCTTCTGGACTCTACATGCTTTTAATTTATCTTATTTCCACAGCTGCTGCAGAATTTAACGCCGTCATTTATTTGGCTGCCGCAATTAGGACAGAATTTTCCTTTTGATGCAGTTTTCTTTTCTTCTGCTTTAGCTTTCTGTGGTTCTGCCTTAGGAGCAGCTGCCGGTGCCGCAGCGGCTGTTGGTACCGCCGGAGCTCTTTTCTTTCTGGCCACAAGAATTATTATTACCACCATTAATATAATAAATACAAATCCGCCGCAACCTATTAGGAGCCATGCCCAAGTAGGTAATCCCGCTCTGCTGCTTTCATCTTTTTCGCCGGGCAAGACATCGGCCGTCTCGGAAGCAGCTTCGGTTTCGGCTGTCTCCGGCTCCACAATCTCCACGGTCTGCTGCTTCTCCTCAATAGGAACATCCTCGCCTTTATTTATCGCTTCCTGTGCTTTGGACCTGTAGTCCTGTGCCTGCAGATGCCTCTGATTGAGGTTAAGGACCGCATTAAAATGCTCGATAGCTTTTGAGAAATGTTTTAATCTGTAGTTTACGAGGCCCTGTTTAAATTCATCATCGACCATCCCGAGTTTGTTTGTAACGCCATTCCTCTTCAGCATCTCCATAACATCATTAGCCGGCCTTAAATAATTATTTGTATCATCGGTTCCCATTGTAAGTATGCCCATTACTTCGCCGTTCTGGCTAAGAACGGGTCCGCCGCTGTTCCCGGGCCTGGCATCCCCCTGTATCTGGAGGACCTCTGTCCCGCCCAGCATTATCTTTCCACTTATACTTCCATTTGTTATGGTGGGGTTAAGAACATTGCTCTGGCCTATATCCGATGTCCAGGGATATCCGATTATAGTCAGTGAATCCTGTATCTCTACAGAAGAGGAATCTCCTATAAGCACTGAAGAGAGGGCCCTGCCGGTCTGCGGCTGTATTTTTAAAATAGCAATATCTCTCTGCTCAAATCCACTATGGTCTATAAGTTCGGCACGTATAAAGGTATCGAAATTACCGGGGTCATCCGGTATTCCGGCATTAGCGGTATTAAACTGCACATATACCTCCATATCATAATCGCCGCCGTCATAGCCTTCCACCTTTGTATTCTCATATGCCCAGTTCCAGTCCGCATCGGTCCAGTCATCTAGATTATAGTTATCATTAAGATATGTCCCTATCAGATCATACTTGAACTCGGCGGCACTTATCTCTACATTATGCCCTGCTGTGACAATATGGCCCGTATCAGGATTTACGCAAAACCCTGTCCCGGCAAAGGCCCAGTAATAGGCATTACTCCAGGTATTATTCCAGGGATCAAGGACATAGCCCCAGTAATATGTGGTTACAAAACAAACCGAGGGCTGAGTCAGTATGACTTTATCCTGCGATGTCAATTCATGTGTATCGGGCTCTGCATTGATGATCCCGGCAAAACTGAGTATCATTGCCAGGACCATTACAAATACAGCCGCTTTTAAAATCTTCTTTACCATTATTTCTCCTTTTATTTACTATTTTTTGATCTTGATATATGAGAATTATATTTTTTTTTTAATATATCGTCAATCAATATTGAGATTTATATACTGATTTGTATAAAACTTATAAAATAATTAATAAACCCTATTCAGATATCTATTTGATAATCGATTGTTCAGGTATCAGGCACTTACTCACTACTACAGGTCACTGGTCCGCCAGTATTTTTTTATAGTAATCTACATATTTATCTATTATCCTGCTGCTGTCAAAGGCTTTTGCCCTTTCCCGTGCCGCTTTCCCCATTTCGGTCCTTCTCTTTTTACTGGCAAGGATGGATATGGCGGCCCTGCTCATCTTTTCTATGTCATCGGGATCACATATATAACCGCTTATACCATCTTCTACTACTTCCTTTAGCCCTCCGGTAGAAGTGCCTATTACGGGTACCTCGCAGCTCATAGCTTCCAGAGCCGATAGTCCAAAGCTCTCACTTTTTGAAGGAAGCATATAAAGGTCGCTAATACTGAGAAGCGGTATGATATCATCCTGCCTTCCCATAAATATGACCCTGCTGTCAAGGTCGAGTTTTGTTACCAGGCCCCTGACCTTGCACATCTCGGGCCCATCGCCCACAAGAAGAAGTTTTGATTTGATCTTGCTGTTTATATTACAGAATATTTTTATTATGCTGCCGATCCTTTTTACCGGCCTGAAATTAGATATATGTATTACTGCCATGCTGTCAGGTTCAATAAGGTTTGTATTCCTGTGGCTGCCATTTCTTTTATAGGTTCCGGTATCGACAAAATTATAGATCACCTCCATATCCCTGCATATATTAAAAGTATCCAGAGTGGTCCTTTTCAGGAATTCAGATACGCATGTTATGCCATCGCTCTGCTCTATGCTGAATTTAGTCATACTGTGGAAAGAGTGATGGTTTCCCACCAGTGTGATATCTGTACCGTGGAGCGTTGTCACTACTTTTATTTTTTCATCTCCCACTATCTTTTTGGCAAGATATGCAGAAGCAGCATGAGGCATTGCATAATGGACATGAAGAATATCAAGCTTCTCTGACTGGATTATCTCAGCCATCTTTACGCTTAATGAAAGACTGTATGGAGGGTATTTAAATAGCGGATACTCCAGCATCTCTACTTCATGGAAAAAGATATTCTTATAATACCTGTCGAGCCTGAAAGGCATCTCATAGCTTATGAAGTGGACACTATGGCCCCTTTTGGCAAGTCCTATACCAAGCTCAGTGGCGACTACTCCACTGCCGCCATAGGTCGGATAACATGTAATGCCGATATTCATTTTATTATCTCCACTTTCTGATCTATTATATTATAAATATGCAGGTCCCGGCTATCATGGGCCTTCTCGATATAATTTATATTTGATCCGGCTGTTCATCTCAGATAGCCAAAAAACTTTATTGGATCATTTACCTTTATACTATTTCCAATATAATAAGGTTCGCCGAACTCTGCTTTTATCTTGAGCCCCATACACTGATGGCGGCTGTTTATTATGTCAAAAAAATGCTTTGAGGCAATATGTGTTATAACCTTCTTATCCGTATCGCTATAGAATTGAGATCTATATGCCGCTACGGCTCTGGCTTTCTCATCATAATAGTCTGATATATCCACTATAAAACCCGGCCTGAATTCATATTGCAGCATATAATTCAATACTATGGCAGGCCTGTAGAAATCCATATCTGTCTCAAACTTTTCCAGCCCCGAAATGAAGATAGCATCCCTCAGAAGCTTTGAGGCATTCTCATGGTCCGGATGCCTGTCTATATGATAGGGGGTAAGCACCATCTTCGGCCTGTACTTTCTTATTGAATCAATGACCTTTCGGCGGCTGGACCTGTCATTGATTATATTGGCATCCTCAAGCCCCAGATTTCCCCTTATATCCAATTTTAATATCCTGGAAGCCTCCTCCGTCTCGCCTGCCCTTGTTTCCGGATCACCATTTGTAGATAGCTCGGCACGGGTCAGGTCCATTATGCCTGTCCGGTAACCAGAATCCTTTAGCTTGAGAAGCAGGCCCCCGCAACCCATCTCTGCATCATCCGGATGGGGGCTGAAAGCCAGTACATCCAGAATAATATTCTTCTTCATTTTCGTTCACCTCTGTTAAAATAGAGAAATCTATGTCCGCTGTCTAATGGCTCAAAGCTGTAGTATAGACCGCTTATCATATCTATCCCATATTTATTTAAATAATAAAATATATTTATCATCCTCTCCTGAAGTTTTCCATCCGGAAAAATATTTAAATGGATCTTATTGATATCATCTATTATATCCTGATTCTGCTTTTTTAATTTTGAATATAATTTTTTTGAGAGGATCTTTAATTCTTTATCTACATTCCTCTTTATCCTGTCAAAGGCATTTTCTGGATCTGGTCCATATATTTTTATTTTACTTTCAGCATCTTCTATCTTCTTATCGATCCCTTTCTGCAAGTCTCCAAGAAGTCTCTCTATTTTTTCAGATCCTTTTTCTCTCAGAACAGATCTTATTACATCATCCTTTTCTTGAGATATCAATATATCTGTCATGCCGGGCTTCTTTAATATTTTTTCTATCCTGCTCTCCACTATTGTTGCAGAAAACCTTGGATATATCACAGGCAGCTCTATACCCATGTATTTATACACTTCTGTGAGCTGGGCAAAATAGCTCACCTCTCCCGGACCGCATACAGCAGCAGCCACAGGAAAAAGGCTGTCCCGGATAAGGGGCCGGAGCACTACATTCCAGCTGACTGCTGAGGGATCACTTCCTGCAAGTTCCAATAGTTCTTCTCTGCTATGATCCTTATCTCCTATCTTAAACACACTTTCGGACATTATATTGATTTTTTCTCTTTTATTGCCAATATTATAGAAAAAGTCCAGTGAATCTCTTTGTGGATCGATCTGGGCATGGTAACCCGATTTTACCAGTTCATCTCCTCTGTCTGAAATCAGATCATTGATAGCTCCATGCTCTTCAATATCTTTTTTTAGGAAAGCGGAACCCAATTCTTTCAGGCGTTTATCGGATGGATCGATGATGACCGGTCCCCACTCTGAAAACAGCTTTAAGACTATTGAAGAAAATAGCTGGCTCGATCCTATTCTTCCATCGTAGGTTCCTGCCTTTTTAGACAGGCCGGAAAGAATATCCATAAGCAAGGTCCGTACTTCCCCGCCAAGGCCGCCAGGCATAAGAGCATCCATTTCCTTTATGACATTCTCGTAATCACTTAAAGGCAGGGATATATTTGAGAGCCTCATATTGGTTCCGGCGCTCCCCATATTTATTTTTACCTGCCTGTACCGGTCATCTATTATTCCCAGATTGTCAGTTTGTGCGGAGTTTTTGTCATCAGAAGCATTCCAGAAGCACGGTACCACAGAAGCCCCTGTCCTTTCTTCAATATATTTGCTTAATCTGAGTACAGTTATTATCTTATATATTATAAAGGCCGGCCCGGTAAAAAGTCCCGGCTGCTGCCCTCCGATAATTATTACTGAGTCCCTGCAGGCAAGCTTATCAATATTTTCAAATGTCCTTCCCCCTACACCATGATACTTATTATTTTCCCTCAGGATGTCTGCAAGGACTTCCCTATTGCTATCATCATATGAGCCTGCTATTTTTTTTATCCGGTCGCGGTAGCTTTCTATGTCATAGGGATCATACCTGAAATATTTCTTAAGTTTTGGGAAATCAAATGTATAATCTTCAAATAATTTATTATAATAAAACCTGCTATTTTTAATTCTGCAAGTACTAAACATCTGCTCCACAGGCAACTCCTTTTGAAAATCTATGCTGGATAAAAAATGAACCAGCTACATTTATTTTACTTAATATCATATAATTATCCAAACAAAACGGTATATTTATGGAAGAAGAAAACAGGATTGCAATAGCCATGAGCGGAGGAATCGACAGCTCTATGGCTGCAAAAATACTTAAAGACAGGGGTTTCGACCTGATAGGCATTACAATGAAGATAGTCCCGGATGATACCCTGCCTTCCCAAAAACATATTGTATCATGGATGACTGCCGATATTGAATCCGCCCGCAGAGTCTGCGATATGCTTGATATGCCGCATCTAATCATGGATCTTTCAGATAGTTTTGAGGAAAAAATAATAGGGCCATTTTGTAATGCATACCTTGAAGGGAAAACTCCTAATCCATGCATAGAATGCAATAAGCTTATTAAATTCGGCCTGCTGCTCCAAAAATGCCGCAGCCTCAGTGCAAAATATATGGCGACCGGCCATTACTGCCTGGTAGAAAAAGACAATAGCGGCCAGACTTTCAAGGTCAGAAAAGGCAGGGACCCCCTTAAGGAACAGAGCTATTTCTTCTGGAAGCTTGACCAATCCCAGCTGATGCATATAAAGACTCCGCTTGGAGCTTTTACAAAAGAACAAATAAAGAGTAGATCCGCAGACCTTCTATCCCTTTTTGAAGGAAAAGAAGAGAGCCAGGATATCTGTTTTATTAACAAAGATAAATATCAGGATTATTTAAACAAAAGGATCAGAAAAATAAAAAAGGGCAGAATACTTAATGTAAAAGGAGAATATCTTGGAGATCACCGCGGATTTCCATACTATACTATCGGACAGCGCAGGGGCCTCGGGATAAGCCACGGGGAACCATTGTATGTAATAAAGATCGTTCCGGAAAAAAATCAGATAATTGTCGGAGAAAAGGAAGAACTGCTCCGGGACCGCGCCTGCCTTGGGGATATAAATTTTATATCCGGGAAACCGCCTTCAATGGAATTTAGCGCTGATGTGAAGATAAGATACGGCTCCCCCGGGGTCCGTGCAAGAATAGTTTTAGAAAAAGGCAATAAGGCAATAGTCTATTTTAATAAAAATGTAAGCTCTATTACCCCCGGACAATCAGCTGTATTCTATGATGGAGATATTTTGCTTGGAGGCGGCATAATAACAGGCTAAAGCTCGCAGCGGATCATGGCCATTTCTTCTCATATACGGGACATGTCGCTACACCCCATATTCCAGGACCTGTATGGGCAGACATCACTGCTGTCATCCTGGTCATCAAAAAGTCACCGATATCAATCTGCGGGTCATTCTCGATAAATCCTTTTATATATCTCCCCTGAATGCAGGTATTAATATACTATTTTTCGATATTTTATCATACTTTAACCACATATTATCATATTTTTTAGGTACAATTTTCTTATATTTAAGTTACTGATTTGACCGGCAAAACAGCGTGAAAATAAAAATTAAAAATAAAATTAAAATAAAATTTGACATTATAAAATATTTTTGCTATATTGTATTCACCTTAAAAAAGGAGGTAACTTTAAGAAGTGGCTGAAGCGGACCAACGAAAGAAGGTAAGTGGTAAGTCAATATTCTAAAAAGAACCTGAGAAAAGTTTTAAGGTTGAGACCCCGAGATGTTGAGTAGCCTAAGGCGTGAGCAATGGCAAAAGATAATTCGGGGTTTTCTTTTTGGAAAAATAATTTTAAAATCATAAAAATATCATTATTCTATGTTTCAAGGAAGGCTAAAATGGCTCATCCCAAATATGCTTTTTTAAAAGGTAAAATAGTGCCTATTGGAGAAGCAAAGATTGACATAAGGACACATGCCCTTCAGTATGGGACCGGGATTTTTGAAGGTATCCGATGCTATTGGGATGATGCATCAAAGAGCAATTATGTTTTCAGGATGAGAGAACATTATGAGAGATTGATACTAAACTCAAAAATATTAATGATAGAGGTTATGTACACCGTTGATGAGCTTTGTGATATCACTCTTGAACTTCTGAATAAAGAACAGTATACAGATGATGCATATATAAGGCCGTTTTCCTATAATAGCGGACTGAACATCGGCCCAAAGCTTATTGGAAATGAGCAGGATCTTTTTATTTATTCAATACCCCTGGGAATGTATCTTGACACTAATAAGGCAATAGCTGTATGCACTTCATCCTGGGATAGGATCTCAGACAATGCTATTCCTCCCAGAGCAAAAATATCGGGTTCCTATGTGAATGCCGCTCTCCAGAAGACCGAAGCTTTATTGAATGGATATGACGAGGCTATTGTACTCTCAACAGATGGCAGGCATATTAGCGAAGGCAGCGCTATGAATGTGTTTATGGTACGCGGTGGCAAGCTGGTCACTCCCCCTGTGACAAATGATATACTTGAGGGTATAACCAGAAATACTATAATCGAACTCGCAGAGAAAATATTAGATATGGATGTTATTGAAAGACCGATGGACCGTACCGAACTCTATATTGCCGATGAACTTTTCTTCTGCGGTACAGGTGCCCAGGTCTCTCCCATAGGTTCTGTTGATAAAAGGACCGTTGGAGATGGCGGTATGGGGCCTGTTACAAAGAAACTGCAGGATCTTTATTTTAAAGTCGTAAAAAACAAGATCGATGAGTATTCGTTCTGGTGCACTAAAGTATAATTCTAACTTACAGGATTTTTACCTATAAAGAAAAACTTTGTAACTCCGTAGTTTATTAAAGATTTTCTAAATTTATAACAATATCACTATGTATTTTTTCAATGAATAGTCAGACAGATTATTATGGAATTTAAATTTATTACATGTTTTCTTGTAACTGTTACAATCCCTTACGGGCTCAGACTCCTACTTTTTAAGCAATAATTCCATCACGTACATCTCAAGTTTTTCATAATTTCTATCTTCAATGCATTTCTTCTGAAAACCATAATCAAATTTTACTACTTTTTCTTCTAGAAGCTTGACAATTTCAAGGCTATTACTGAGATGGCGGTAACAATCTTCTATCTTTTGGGTCCTCATTGCTTTTACATCAAGTCCTACATATTCTCCATTATCACCATAATCATTTTCTATTAGTACTTTTACCTGATTGAAAGCCTGTCTTAAATTTTCTGAACCAAATGCCTTGTCCTGATCATATCTGGCTCCGTTCTGGTCATTTAGATGAACTCCCCATAGTTTATCCATGGATAGTCCAAAAGCTATCTCATTTGCGGGGTCAAGACCGGCAAGTACCGCATGAGCAGTCTCCAATAGCCCGCCTACTCTTGAAGGATCGTTAGTAGCTGCTGACAGTCCCATGACATGGCCCATGGTTGGAATAAAGCTTCTGTCAATCGGTTCATTTGGTTTGGGCTCTATTAATACTTTTATTTTCTTATCATAATCCAGCATCTTGTTAATAGCATCTTTTAACCTATTAATACTCTTGACAGGATCCTTGCTTTCATAGCATAGCGTACCTTCTCTTGCCAGCCATAGTACGATCTTGTCACAACCCAGCTTCTTTGCTATGTCTATAGATCTATAAGTTCTCCACATAGCAAATTCCCTATCCTCTTTACTATTTGAAGTAAAACCACCATCAGCAGTGCGGCTATCCATCCACAATCTTGGTGCCACAAATTCAGCTGCCATTCCATATCTGTCTAACATATCTTTAACCTGTGCTGCTTTTTCTCTTATTTTATCTTCACTTAAATTATTTATATCAGGAACTGCATCATCATCATGGAATTGTACTGCGCTAAATCCAATTTCTTTAAACTTTTTAACTTTTTCTTCAAATGGTATCGATGATCGAACCTCAGGACCAAATGCATCTGCTCCTTCATGGACATTCCACGGACCTACTGAAAACTTGAATTTTGACATATCCTTCTCCTTCTTTAAAATTTCTACTATTAATTTTTTAAAATAAACCTATTGTCTACATCCATTGCTGCAATTTCTTAA
>CBEVGD010000014.1:0-24803 GCA_965549355.1 uncultured bacterium
GCTATGGGCCCGGAAAAGTAAAGTCTCTAATCAGACAATTGCATATGTTAATAAAAATATTCTGATAAGTCAATCTTTTGGAGCTAAAAAACCGGACCATCATTTGGACCGCATTTTTTCTTTTCGGAGTAGAATAATCATTTATTTTACAGATGATTTAAATGATTCAATACATTATTTCTTATTGTCGACCATATCCAGAAAAACATCAACCAGGCCCGGATCAAATTGTGTACCTCTGCATCTTTTTATTTCTTCTATTGTTTCCCTTTTTGTCTTCGCTTTCCTGTACGGCCTTCCCTCTCTCATGATCACATAGGAATCAGCCAGTGATATTATTCTTGAAAGAAGCGGGATCTCTTTACCCATTAATCCCTGAGGATATCCATTACCGTCCCAGTGCTCATGCACCGTTAGAATATATTCTGCTATGCTTGATAATTGATTGGATGACATTGCAATGCGGTATCCTATTTCGGGGTGCTTCTTAATCGCATTCCATTCACTGGCTGTCAGGTTTTCCTTTTTATTAAGTATATTATCAAGGATGGCGACTTCGCCGATATCGTGAAGGGTAGCCAGAAGCCTTAGATCATCCAGTTTGTCATCTGATAACTTAAGTGTTTTCCCCATATTTATTAAAAGCTTCTTTAATCTCTTAAAGTGTTTTTCAGTTCTTATGCTTTTTTCAAACAGGGCGTGTTCCAGGGAAGAGATTATGGATGCGATAATACTTTTGTTTTCAATAAACTTTTGCTGATACATATTTTCTTCAGCTTTTTTTATTATATTACTAAAGTCCTGATCCGTACTATTCTTTGTAGCTGTTCCCATAGATATAGAAAGGGGTATTTTATTGCCCTCGGTTTTTTTACAAAATATCTTTATCCTGTTAAGAAGCATTTCCGCATCTTTTTCACCTGTCCCCGGAAGGAGCATTGAAAACTCATCTCCCCCAAACCGGGCGACTATATCGTCAGCTCTGCAGCATTTCTTCAGTACCCGGGCGCAGCTTTTTAAAAGATTGTCTCCTTCGTCATGTCCAAAAGCGTCATTTACCAGCTTAAGGCCATTGATGTCTGCAATTATTATACTTAAGGGGAGCCGTCTTTTCGTATCAAGCCTTTTTACTTCTTCCATATAATAGGCTCTATTATATACATTTGTCAGGCTGTCGTTAAAAGACAGGTAAGTAAGCCTTTCTTCCGATTTTTTTCTTTCTGATATATCCCTCATTATCCCCTTAATCAATGCCAGTTTACCTGTCCTGTCATAGAAAGGTGCCATCGCTGCTTCGTACCATAATATTTCGCCGTTTTTACCGAGGAGCCTCATTTCATGGGCTCTGGAAAAATCAAGTTTTCCATTTTTGACCTGCTTTATTATTTTGTGATCATCCGGATGGACTATTTCAAAGCGGGAATCAGGATCCTTATAAAAATATTCAGGAGAATAACCCGATATTTTACCTACTGAGGGACTTACAAACTCAAAACGCCTCACAGGTCTTAATCTATAAATAAATATTATGTCCAGAGCTCTTTCAGCTAACTCTCTGAAGCGTATTTCACTTTCTTTTAATCTTTCAAGAGCATTTTTACACTTTTTCTTATCATTTATATTTTTTAGTTCCCTGCTAAGGACAGACGGCAGTCTTTTGAGATCGTCTTCCACTATGAAATCATTTGCTCCAGCATCAATAAAATCCCCTGCTTTATCTTTTCCGGATCTTTCTGAAATAATAAATAAGGGAACCTGGAGCTTCCTCCTTTTGATCAGTCGAAGGATGCTCTTTACTTCAACCGGCGCTGATCTTATGTTTGCTATTATTACATTACATGGATTCTTATCAAGCAGGGCCGAGAGTTCTTTTCTGGAATCTGCATACTCAGGTTCGGGGGTGTAGCCATAACTTTTTAACTCTTTAATTATAGATGCTGACTCTTTCCCGGATTCTTTAAAGAAAAGAACTTTGAGCTTTCCAGGCATTAATCCCCTCCTATTTTATCTCCGCTATATTTAGCGTGGTGCCGATAGTATAATACTTTAAAGAATTGATTTACTATTATATCTCTATCAACAGTAGGACTATTAATTTAAATTGTTATATTAGTGTATGCTTTTCTACTAAATAATACAATAATTTAATAATAAATAGATTATAAAATAATGAAATTTTAGAATAAAGAGACATCCAACTATTGTGAGAGGCGGCTGGCCCTGGCCCTGTCTTTTCGCCAGATCTTTAGCTCCTCTGCAGTCATAGCGTTTATTATATCCTTTGCTTCAAGCCCGGCCCTCCTGGCAAGATCGACTCCAAGCTGCATCATCTCCATATTGCCCGGACGGTGGGAATCTGTATTTATTGAAAGCATGGAACCTGCCTCTTTTGCTTTTATTGCATTATCCTCATCAAGGTCCAATCTCATGTAATAACTGTTTATCTCCAGCGCCCTGCCATATTTTGCAGAAGCTTCAATGATGCGGTCAATGTCGATAAATAAAGGGGCCCTGTTTCCAAACACACTGCCGCCGGGATGTGCAAGCAGGTCGAAATAGTCTTTTTCAAGCGCACTTACTGCTCTGGCAGTATTTTCTTCTGTCGAATTAGCAAAGCTTGAGTGAAGCGATGCTATTGCGATATCAAGCTTTTTTATAATATCCGGAGGATAGTCAAACACTCCGGGCTTCCGCACGTCTATCTCAGCACCCATTAAAATATCTATATCATCATGCTCTTTCCTGAGTTCTTTTATAAAATCCATCTTCTTTATAAGCCTCTCTATGTCGAGCCCGTTTCCATAATAGCTGCTTATGGAATGATCCGATATTGCAATATATTCATAATTCTGCTTTTTTGCTGTATTTATGATATCAGAGTACTCTATCAGTCCGTCGCTCCACTTAGAATGTATATGAAGATCACCCTTTATATCATCCATTTTAACAAGGTCCGGCAATCTGTTCTCTAATGAAAGCTCTATCTCGTCTCTTCCCTGCCTGAGTTCAACAGCTATATGATCGAGCCCCAGGGACCTGTATATATCTTCTTCAGAATTCAAATCAGCAGAGGCGGTCCGGTCCGGATACGGAATACTATTTGCTTTTGCATATTCTTTTAATTTGAAAAGATGCTTCCTGCTGCCGGTCGTTTTAAAAAGCTGCCAGCTCCAGGTCCTTTTGCCTGCTATGATTATTTCCACATTTATTTCATATATTGTTCCATAAACCGCGCTTATATCATTTTTCTCTTTTTTTATTGATATAAGTTTTTTTATGAAAGGAAGCTTCTCTATATTCTTGAGAAGACAGGTGCTCTTTTCAAAATCGTATATATCATTATTGAACCCGGGCAGCACCAGAATATCTATATCCCCTATAAGGCTCTCTTTGCGCCTTATCGAACCGGTGATCTGTGCCTTTTTTATCTCTTTCAGGTTTTCAAGGGAACTTACTATTTTATTTGCAAATAATTCTGCCGGCCACCTCGGAGTCTTTCCTGCAATTCCCTCATAGTATTTAAGCGACCATCGGATCCTTTCAAGAAACAGAGGCGTTAGCACGTCCTTCAGTATCCCGGCGCCTTTAATGATATCTTTGTCCCTGTTTCCCTTAAAGATACACTTGAGGCCGTCAATGTCTTTTATCCCAAAATAATCATATGCGCTGAATATTTTTTTCCTGCCAAGGCCCGTGATCCTTATAAATTTGATAAGATCCTCAGAATATGACAGGGCAAGGCGATCATACTCTTCTATACGGCCCTTCTCCAGATATTCTTTTATGAAGCCGTAGCAGTACCCGTCTATGCCGTTTAATTTGCCGTGCTCTTCTCCCTTTATTATTCGGTACATAATAGCCGGATCATCCCTCAGTGTCCTTGCAGCATTCATAAGGGAAGGGATATCTTCTCTTCCGCCGGGATCAGATTTTTTTACTTCGGCGATACTTGTAAGTATATTTGCCAGTTTAAGACTTATCACAAAAATTTAAATGCTATCCATATGGTATAATATATCTATATTCCCGGTCCTTATGGGTCCGGTAAATGATCTTTTCAAATCAAGGTATTATAACAAAAATATTAATTAATATGAAAGAAACCCGCAGTATCAGGAGCACTATAGACAAAAGATATGGACCGGCAAGGGAAAAGATGGTCTCCGGTCAGATCGCATCCAGGGGTATAAAAAATACAGGAGTGCTCGAAGCTATGAGAAAGGTTCCCCGGGAGATATTTGTACCTTCCGGCTACAGGGACTGCGCCTATGAGGACCGGCCCCTTCCAATAGGTATGGGCCAGACTATATCACAACCCTATATAGTGGCCCTCATGACAGAAAGCCTGGAGCTTGATGAAAGTATGAAAGTGCTTGAAATAGGGACCGGCTCCGGTTATCAGTCAGCAGTTCTTTCGGTTCTGGCCGGACAGGTATATTCAGTCGAGATCAAAAAAGATCTTTTTGAGGGGGCCCGGAAAATACTTGGGGATTATCCTAATATAGAGGTCTCTAATCATGACGGTTCAAAGGGATGGGAAAAACACGCTCCCTATGACCGGATAATCGTAACGGCAGCTCCGGACCATGTATCGCGCATATATATTGACCAGCTTAAAGTGGGAGGAATAATGGTCATACCCGTGGGACCCTCAAGCTGGAATCAAGAACTTCTAAAGGTAATAAAGACTTCAAGAGGCATAAAGAAGATAAAAATATGCAATGTGGCCTTTGTTCCTCTTACCGGGAAAAGAAAAGTATAGCTCTCCCCTTTTAATGAAATATTTTGAAATAATCAACAAACACCCTTTATTTATTTATAACGTTTTTAAAAAATGATAGAATTATCCAGAATATAACCGGATATTTAATTCTATGAGAACAGGAACAGTAAACCTCCCGCTGCACGGAGGTAAGGCGCCGCGATGGCTCTTTGCCCATATGAAAAACCTGTCAGGAGAAATACTTTCGGCCATAGTGTCCGAACACGGACCGGAAGAAGTGCTTGACAGGCTCTCTGACCCGTTCTGGTTCCAGGCTTTCGGATGTGTGCTTGGTTTTGACTGGCATTCAAGCGGAGTCACTACGACTGTATGCGGCGCTGTAAAAGAATCTGTAAGGGGTATGGAAAAAGACTTCGGGCTTTTTGTAGCCGGAGGCAAGGGCGGCACTTCCCGGAAAACGCCTGCTGAAATAGAAACTGCGGGAGAGAAGATGGGAATTGATTTCTCCCATCTTGTATACAATAGCAAGATCGTAGCAAAGGTGGACAGTACGGCCCTTCAGGATGGCTATCAGCTCTATCATCACTGTTTTTTATTTATATGCAATGGCAGTAAATGGTCCGTCATCCAGCAGGGGATGAATGACCGGAATGGGATGGCAAGGCGGTATCACTGGTCCAGCGATGAAATAGAGGATTTCGTCTGTGAACCGCATAAGGCCATCTGTTGTGACAGCAGCAGCCGTGTAATAAATCTGGTTGCGGGAGACAGCAATAAGGCGCGCAATACTATAACTGAAATATCGCATATGAAGCCGAAGCTTATACTCAAGGACCTTGAGAAGATCAAGAAACACCAGGAGACAAAATATAATATGCCGAGAAGACATTATATAAATCTCGGGGATGTCGAGATGAGGCGCATGGAAAAGATCTTCATATCGACCTATGAACAGAAGCCAAGAGACTTCGAGAAGCTCATCTCTCTTCCCGGCATGGGACCAAAGACAGTCAGATCGCTTGCCATGATATCTGAGCTCATCTATGGTGAGAAGTACAGCATCAAGGATCCAGTAAGGTTCAGCTTCGCACATGGCGGAAAGGACGGCATTCCCTATCCCGTGGACAGGGAGACTTACGAGCTTTCCATTGATATCCTCCACAGAGCATTAAAGGAAAGTAAAATAGGAAGGACCGATAAAATAAGGGCTATCAGGAGGCTCTCAAACTTCTATGGATAAAGTACCGGCAGTGAAAAATATAGATATGATAATCACTCTACTGGAAAAGCAGTATCCTGATGCTATACAATCCACTCTACAGCATAAGGATGCTTTTAAACTTCTGGTAGCCACGATACTTGCCGCACAGAGTACCGACAAACTTGTAAATACTGTAACTCCCGGCCTCTTTAAAAAATATAAAGGTCCGGGGGATTTTGCCGGTGCTGATCCTGAAGTCCTTGAAGAGGATATAAGATCGACAGGTTTTTTCAGAAATAAGGCAAAGAACATTATCGGGGCCTCCCGGAAGATATTAGAAAGTTTTGGCGGCAGAGTACCGGATAATATGAAGGGCCTTCTTACTCTTCCCGGGGTCGGAAGGAAAACTGCCAATGTCGTGCTGGGAGAGATTTTCGGCAAACAGGTAATAATAGTCGACACTCACATGAAAAGAATCTCCCATCATATGGGGCTCACTGCCAGTACTGATCCGGACAGGATAGAATCGGATCTTTTAAAGATAATACCGGAAGGCAAACAGACTCTTTTTTCTCATAGGATCCTTGCGCATGGAAGATCCATCTGCATAGCGAGAAGACCCCGGTGCCGTGACTGCCCCATACTTAGATACTGCAGATATGGCCAGGAAAACCTTTGATCCGTATACCTATATATGTTTTGCAAGAGTCGATCTTGCAACAGCGATATGCTTCACACCTTTTGCTACTTTTAGCCGGGCTTCAAGATCATAGACTTTTCTGATCCCGCCCTTTACCGCTATTATCTCCAGACAGTTATCGTGGTCCAGGTGTACATGCTGGCTGGATATTATAATATCATGATAATCATGCTGGATGTCTACAAGATTTTCTACGAGCTCCTTTCCATGGTGATCATAGACCATTATTATTGCGCCCGCCACTTCCTCGTTTTCATCATCCCATGATGCTTCTACAAGCTCTTTGCGTATAAGGTCCCTTAAAGCTTCGGAACGGTTGCTGTATTTTTTTTCTGTCACATATCTGTCAAACACCTTAAGAAGGTTTTCCTCTATAGATACTCCAAATCTTTTTAATTCTTCCATCAGTTTTCCTTTCGGGTAAGTATTGCATAAAGGCTGATATGCTTCCCTGGATCAAAGCTATCCGTACCTCCGGTACCCATAAGCTCTATCTTTTTAAAACCGGAGTTTACTGCCATGCTTTTAAACATGCTGACTTTCAATGTTGCAAGGTATGAGGAACTTACAAAAAAATCATCAACCCTGTCGCCATCAAGCCTTGTTGTAATAAGATCCAGCCTCGTCTTCTTTTTTCCATATTGAAAATGTTTGATAAAGACATAAGTAAAACCATCCTTTTTAAAGACTTTCGGCGGGTAGTAATTATTCTTATCTATGATCCTGGAGCTAAAATTTAAAAACTGAAGGACCGCTGTTCCATTTTTAGAGAGCCGGTCCTTTATTCTTTTAAGGGCCTGTTTTATCTTTTTCCGGTTCCCGAGCAATGGCAGCGTATTTCCAATACTTGTTATCAGGTCAAATTTTCCATCAGGGATCCTGTCAAGTTCCTCATAGCCTGCCCTGTAGAGTGTGATTTTTTCTGACTTTATAATATTTTTTCCCGCATAATCGATCATCTCCGGGTCAGGATCTATGGCCACTACTTCCGAAGCATATTCTGCAAAAAGTTCCGCATGATGCCCTGTGCCGCAGCCTATATCCAGGACCCTTGATATTTCTCTACTTTTAAATATATTCTCAAAGAAACCTCTTTCCTTTTCCATTCTCTTTTCCCAGTTTACCTGGAGGTCATAATATTCCGGATTATAATTAAAATTTTTTGTAGCCATATCGACTCCTGCTAAATCTCTATTATCTTATTTTCTGTAAATTCCCCGGAAAGCTGCGCTATCTCATCTTTTACCGAAAAGTATATTATCGACCAGCCTTTATCGGCAAGTTTTTTTAGTATCTCAAACTGCTTTCTGAGCCTGTTCCGGTCCGATGAAAGAAAGGCGTCGTCTATTATAAAGAAACCGCTGCCTTCCCCCAATATTTCTTCCGATATAGCTATCCTTATGGCCAGAAATAACTGATCATATGCTCCCTTGCTTAAATTTTGGGCCGGAAGCACTCCATCATATTCATCTACGACTCTTACTTCCTGAGCCTGGCTGTCAAACTTTACATCCACATATTTTCCATCTGTTATTTCCTTAAATATTTCCGATACTTTGAGCCTTTCAAACAGATCGGAGATTTTTGTCTCCTCCCTATCCTTGATATCTTCAAATATTTTCAATGCCTCTAAGGCATTCTCGTACCGGCTATTTATAAGATTGATGAAGCTTCCTGCCATCCCTGCGGCTTCCTTCAGCCTTTCCAGATTATTTATATTTATCTTATTATAATTATCAAGATACCGTGCAAGATCGAGATTTGCAAATCTTCTCTGGTAATCATTTAGATTTTTTCTGTGGTCCCCGAGCTTTATATCAAGGCTGTTTTCTTTTTCTTCAAGTCTTTCCAGTTTTTCCCTTGAATCCTCCAATTGTTTTGGATCAAAATTAAAATTTTCTGCATCAGGAGGATCTCCTTCGGGTCTTAGTTCCGCAATACCATCCTCCCATCGGACCGCCATAATATTCATTTCGCCGGTAATATTGTCAGGGTCCCCATTAAGCCCGGATAATCTGTCCTGTGCCGGGAACAGATCCTGAAAGGCTTTTTCAGCTGCCATTATCTCAGCGCTGACCCTGCTTTTATATCTGTGCTTCTCCCTGAATTCTTCCATATTCTTTATCCCCAGACTTCCAAACACTTCTTCCAGCCCCAGCTCCAATAACTTTCTGTCCCTTATATCGCCGCTTATTGCGTCCGATACTCTATTATCCTCCATTTTCATCAGCCTTATCTGGTCCTTTATAAAATCCCTATCTCTGCACATTTCTTTATATCCGTCTTCAAATGCAGCTATTTCAGGAAGTACTTCATCCAGTTTTTTTATTTTAAACCCAATCTTTTTAAACTCATTTTCCAGCAGTCTCTCATCAGCTGCAAGCCTGCGTGCTTCTGTACCTGTCCTGCTTAGAAAAAAGATTAAAAAACCTGCTGTCAGAAGTATGCCGGGCATAATAAATGAAATGCCTGCATTTCCTGTCGGCATATATACAGCCGGGAAACTTAGCGGTGCAAGAATAAGCAGAATAATAGTCATTATCCGGGAAGATCTGCCGGGCACCCTGACCCCTTCGGCTTTCCTCCGGTTATATATTTCGAGATCTGAACCGAGTCTGTCTATATCTCTCTTTCTTGATTCTAATAGATCGGATCTTCCCTGAATACCGGAGAGCTTTTCTTCCAGTTCCAATCTTCGAAATCTATCTTTTTCCTGTTTCGTCCCGAGCCCGGAGAGCTTTTCCTTAAAGGAGTCTATGCCAAGAATAAGATTTGATATTTTATCATAATTTTTTTGATCAAAATCCTTAAACTCAAGATATAACTTCCATTGCTTTTTTATATGCTTGAGATCGTCAGCAAGCTTTCTGTATCTCTCCCATCCAAGCATCTTATTAATGATTTTTATTTTTCCCCTTGTGTCCAATATCTCCTGCCTGGCCTTTATCTGGTCGAATTCAAGATAATCGTAGTTTTCCTTTCCGGAAGACTCCAGATATTCCCTGCCCTCTGTCTCAAAGGATTTCGCTTCAGAGAGAAGCGAGGCTATCTTTCCGTGGTCCCTATTATCCGAAAGCCCTGCATCACTCGAAGGTTTTGTGAGTCTTCCATGATCCTTGATGAGAGCCATCACAGTATCGATCTTTTCAAGCTGAAGTCCGGTTAGCTTATCTGTGATATTTTTATAATATCCGCATTCATCCCGGAGCGAGAGGTCGCTATCGCGGATTATGAATATATTCCTGAGGTCCAGCCCCCCGAGCTCCATATGTTTTGCAAGCCCGTTTTTTATATTGACCTTATGTTCCGCTCTATCGCTGTCTCCAAATAATATAAATCCTTCCGGATCCTCTTCTACTCTGTTCACATCTTCGAAATCCCGGGTCTTT
The DNA here is from genome assembly GCA_965549355.1 of uncultured bacterium. GTDB lineage: Bacteria > Actinomycetota > Humimicrobiia > Humimicrobiales > Humimicrobiaceae > M55B120. Next base: position 10,014 of record CBEVGD010000014.1, read on the forward strand.
CCCTGGAGAAGCATCTTTATGACAGCATCTATCGTCAGGGTCTTTCCGGCTTCATTTCTCCCGCTTATTACCTGCAGACCCGGTCCGATATCCAGGTCGAGATTACTTATGGGCCCATACTTTGTTATATGTATTTTTTTTATTTTCATTAGTCTATTTATGTTTTCATTCTGGAAAACTGCATTATCACCAAACTATCTATCTCATCTTTAAGGTCCTGCTCCATGTCCTTTCCCATTAATCTTTCTTTAAATGCCATATAAAGCGGATCTTCCAGAACTGCTTTTATACCGCGGTAATTTTCTTTAATATCGATTATAGTTTTCTGGCTGCCTGCTTCTTCGGCTATCTGCCTTATCTTCTTTCCTATTTCCTTTTCCCCTGAAGAGATAAATCCGCCAAGGCTGATCTCCAGCTCCACTTCCTGCCCCTTATAATTTTCAAGTTTCTCCCTTAAATCCGATAAGGCGCCCTCTTCTTTTCCGGGATGAAAATCTATCCCTATGCTTTCATAATAAAATGAATCGAGCCCGATAAAGCTCAGACGTCTGCTGCCGGGAGTCTTTGTGTCCAGAAAAGCAATTCTCCTCCTGCCCTTTTCCTTCCTGGTTATCGATACAGGGCTGCCGCTATAGGTAAAAATCGTCTTTTCCGATATCCGGTTTTCAACCACTCTGGAATGAAAGTGGCCCGCAAATACATAATCAAAGCCTATGTCCCCCAGGATCTTCGAATTGACAGGAAGATATGCCTGTCTCTTTTCATCCCCGTATTCATCTTCTCCAAGATATGGGATGTCCAGGCTGCAGTGGATCATGAGTATATTGATCTTTGTATTATTGATCCTTTCTTTTAGCGGCCCTGCAAGATCATTAAAATTTTGATTTGCATAGGGCACTGCAATAATAGATATGTCCTTATGATCTATTATCTCAAAAGGCTGCTTTACTGCTACCCTGATACTATTCCCGAAGTTCATGTCTGACCTGTATGCTTCCATATCATGGTTCCCGGGTATTGCGATAATGCTGAAAGGAAGAGATGAAAAAATATTTCTGAGCCCGGGCCTTAAGATGTCCGCTTCTTCATTGGAATCAAAAAGATCCCCCGAGATGAGGAGAAGATCCGCTCTTTTCTTCTTTGCGGTGGAGATAATATTTTCCAATGCCTTGAAGCGCTCCGGTTTTTTAGAGCTCAGATGCAGATCGGATGTATGGATGATTCTCATTTAATAATAAATACCTCTCAATCTAAAAAGGGAAACCTCTCTTTTTTTATAAAGCCTATTGCCTGGCTTGAAGCTATTATCTTATCATGGCTGTTTTTGACAATGACATTATATGTTCCTATTGTCTTTCCCCTGCTTACTTCTGTAGCTACTGCAGTCAGAATATCCCCCGGATTGGACGGCCTGATATAGTTGATGTCTATATTCAATGCTACAGTAGCATTGCCATAAGAATTAGCTGCAGAACCGAAAGTCACATCTACAAGAGAAAATATCGCTCCGCCGTGAGTTGTAGAGTGAAGGTTCTCGTGGTCCTTTTTTACTTTCATCTGTGCCCTGCAGTATCCGGACCTTAGCTCTAATATCTTAATACCAAATAGTTTTACATACGGCTCTTCCTCAACATTTTCCTTTATTGTCTCAAGTATATCTTTTCCCATATTAACTCTATGCTGTCCTTTCACTATAAATAAGTTTATTGGTTATTATACCTTTAAATCCTTAAGCTTAAAAAGAAAATCTGGTAAAAAATATCTAATTACAATATTTTTTTATTTCACAGAAAAATTTGTCCACGCAGCACCTTTATAATATAATCTATAAAACTGACCGGGATAAGCATCTTAAGGATTTTTATTTTCCGGCCCGTGTCTTTTAATAGCAATTTATATAGTGAGAGACAGGATGAATATCATTAAAAATATAGAACTGGATATCCCGGATGATATAGGCCGTGATTTTTTAACAAAGCTTATGGGAGGCAGGCTTATCCCGAAGATGGAAAAGATGCTTGAAGACAAAAGAGGGGTATGTATCGATGCACTCGAGCCTGCAGTCATATACGATAACTTTGATATAAGCAGTATTGAAGGTGATCAGGTGTATTTCAAATCCGGCCATATTTTTAATGGTCCCAATATATCGAAGATCCTCGAAGGCTCAGATACCGCAGTCATATTCATCTTTACACTTGGCAAGAAAATAGATGACCTTATAAATAAGGAGAGGGACTCCGGGGGTACCCTGGAAACTATCATTATGGATGCCATAACTACAGGCATGCTCGGTCCTCTCGGAGATCATGTTAATAAAATCATTAAGGACAGCATCCCTGTAAAAAAAGGCTACGGCAGTACCTGCACTTATTCGCCCGGCCAGTATAAATGGACAATAGAGGAACAGAAGGAAATATTCAAAATGGTAGACGGCTCAAAGATAGGGGTCCGCCTGAATGAAAGCTTCCTGATGATCCCTTTTAAATCAATATCAGGCATCTATGGGTTCGGACCGGAAGACAAGATAAACAGGACAAGGGTCGCCTGCGATCTCTGCCCCCGGGAGGATTGTATTGGGAGAAGATAGGGATATGTGCTCTGCTTATGATGAAATAAGAAATCTCGGTTTAAGAATTGAAGTGAACGCATTAAATGGAGATTATAATCCAGAAGTATTAAGACACTGTGATGTTTTTACCCAGCTTGATGATTATGCTCAATATATCAAGATGTAAAAGGCTGACATTTCTGCCAGCCTTTTTATATAAAAGCTGAAGATTGTCCCCCGGTACAAGCCCGGACCTTATCAGCCGTACTGTTCTGTTATAGTATAGTAAATTTTAGTTATTACTGTCAAGTTAAAATTGACACTGTGTCATTTCAAATTTAAAAGTGAACTAAATATTTCAGATATAATTTAGATCCAAATAGCAAAGCAGCAAAGAATCCCCATACCAATACATAGGGAATGACATTTGTTTCAATGAAGTCAAATAACTTCTTGTATTCAAAATCTCCTTCTTGGTGTGGATCGCCACCACCTGTGCCAGATTGACCTTATCCCATTCTCTTAATATCTTTTTTGTCTTATTCATAATTAATTCAGCTTCCGTTATTGATAGTTTACACTATCGTTTAGTATCTATAGCTTCTTCTCATATACCAAACATTATTTTTACTTTTATTCTAAAAATAGATTATAATTGTTTTATAAATACTAGTGATATTGCAGAGGTTCTGGGAGTAATAGTAGATTTATTAAAATTTAGATATGGGGTTTGGAAAAAGAAATTTAATAGCTAAACTATAGAGGTAAAATATGAATTTTGTAGCAATAGATTTTGAAACAGCTAATGAAAAAAAACATAGTATTTGTTCAATGGGAATCGCTGTTATAGAGAATGGAAAGATTGTTGATTCTAAAAACTGGTTAATTAAACCCCCAGAAATTCGTTTCAATAAGATAAATGCAAACATTCATAAAATAACTGAAGAAGATATTATTGATAAACCAGAATTTTATCAATTATGGCCCGAAATAAAAACATATTTGGAAGGTAATATAGTACTAGCCCATAATGCGGGCTTTGACCTATATGCTTTAAGAGATATTCTTGATTATTACAATCTGGATCATCCGGATATTAAATATTGCTGCACCGTGCAAATAGCTCAAAAAACTTGGAATTATTTACCTAATCACAAACTAAAAACTATTGTTGAGCATTTTGGGATTAATACTAAAAGACACGAGGCTGAGGCCGATGCAATAACCTGTGCCAATATTGCTCTTAGGTCCTCTCAAGAAAATGGATCTGATTCAATAGAAAAACTAACCAAGAGCTTAAGATTACGTTTAAAGAATTTTCCAAAAACTGATTCATATAGTAATTATTCAAAACAGAACAATGATGATTACACTATAAGGGTAGCTGAATACTCTGACGAAGATGATGCAAAAGTAGAATCCTCAAAAGCAATAAAAACACTTGATAAAATTAGTCTGGTTGCTTCCCTGCTAGCTAACTTAGGGAAGCTAATATTCTATGGTTTTCTTCTTATTATTATAATTGTACTTTTAGTAACTTGTTTAAGATAAGCAACACTTGAGATACCAGATAGAATTTTTAAGAAACCTGTTGTTAGCAATTTGTTTACTATAATCTTAACTACCTTTTTTCTCCGGCATCAGCCCAACTTTTTCTTTTAGGACTATGTCTGAAAGCTCTACAAGACGGTTATGGGGGCATACTTCTATGCATTTACCGCATAGTGTGCACTTTGAGAAATCAAACTCAGGAATACCTCTTTCATCATTCCAGATGATGGCGTCATTTTCACAGATCTTAAAGCATTTCTTGCAATGCAGGCAGCCCAGATCACATTTCTTCCAGCCGGGTACATTTCTAAGCGATTGATAATTACAAAGGAACACTATATTGGCATGTGACTGTACCAGTTCGATTATATTTCTTGGACACTCCTTCACACAGAGTCCGCAGCCAGTGCATTTGTCAGGATCTACTACTGCAACACCCTGCTTCTTATCAATACAAATAGCATCATTGGGGCAGACTGCCACACAATCTCCAAACCCGAGGCATCCAAATGGGCATTCCCTGGGCCCTCCTGAGACTTTATCTGCCGCTTTGCACGATTTAACGCCGATATACTCACCCATCCACCTGGAGTTTCCAAAGCATTTAACGACTGCTTTCTTATCCATCTTTGAAGTATCTATTTCTATGCCAAGAAGCCTTTCAAGGCCTTTCAGCATCTCCGGCTCCTGAAGCACAGTGGCACATGTGCTCTTGAAGAAGACATCTTTATCTTCTGAAAGCGCCTGAGCATAGGCAAAACAGCCGGGATAGCCGCAGGCTCCGCAGTTCATCCCTGGAAGATACTCTGACACTTCTTCAGCCCTTCTCAGACTTTCCGGTTCTTTGGGAAGGACCCTGTTGATTATTAAGATAAGCACGCCGCATACAAGGCCTATTGCGCTCAAGATCCCTGCTATTGCATATATATTCATAATATTTTAATACCTTTACATCATTCCATTAAAACCCATAAAAGCCAGTGCAAGAAGCGCCGCTGTTATAAAAGCTATGGGAAGCCCTTTCATCGATACCGGCGTCTCGGCAAGATCAAGCTTTTCCCTTATGCCTGACATTATTATAAGGACCAGCGTAAATCCTACTCCCCCGCCAAGAGCGCTTACAATACTTTCAAGCAGAGTATAGCCCTCCGCCGAATTGATGAGCGTGATGCCCAGCACGGCACAATTAGTAGTTATAAGAGGAAGAAATATCCCGAGCGAATTATAAAGGGCAATATTGGTCCTTTTTATTGCGAGCTCTACGATCTGCACAAGCGATGCTATGACCAGTATATACAGAACTATCTGCATAAACTGTACATTGAACGGCACAAGCAAATAATTATAGATCGCAGATGTCGCTATTGAAGAGATAAACATCACAAGGGTCACTGCCATTCCCATGCTTACAGCATTTGAGAGCTTCTTTGATACTCCGAAGAATGGACAGAGCCCCAGGAATTTAGAAAGGACTATATTATTTACTATTGCCATTACTATAAATATGGTAAAAAGATTATTCACCTTTTATCACTCCTATCCATCTAAAAAGGGCCATCAGCAGCCCTATGACCAGAAATGCTCCCGGCGGAGATATGAAAAACATCATTGGATGTTCCGAAAGTACCGGGATGCTAAACAGGTTAAAACCAAATACTGCAAGTCCGCCTGTGCCCAGGATCTCTCTTAAGAGGGAGATTATTATAAGGGCGATAGTAAAACCAAGCCCTATACCCAGCGCATCGGCTATTGAAAACAGTACGGAGTTCTTTGATGCAAACACCTCTGCCCTCCCAAGTATTATGCAGTTTACAACAATAAGTGAAAGGTATATCCCCAGGGATTCATGCAGCATGGGTATATATGCTTCAAATACCAGGCTGAGCATAGTCACAAAGGTTGCTATTATCACAATAAACACAGGTATCCTTATCAGCGCCGGAATGGTCCTTCTGATCGCAGATATTAATATATTGGAACAGAGGAGCACAAAAATCACTCCTGCTCCCATGCCAAGCGCATTATCAATAGAATTTGTAACTGCAAGGACCGGACAAAGGCCGAGGGTCAGTATAAATACAGGATTGGAAATAACGAGCCCTTTGATAAATTCTTTCCAGAAAACAGATCCCGCACTCTGCCTGGCATCACATTCTATTTTGTTTTCTTTTTCTTCCATATTCGTTTTAATATAATTTATTATTAATTTGAAAGCTTTTCAATTATTTCAATCATCTTTTCCTGGATAACCTCTGTAACGGCCCTTGAACTTATAGTGGCTCCGGTAATAGCATCAATCTTGCCGCCGTCTTTGGAAAGTGCCATATCACCGATCTCCAGATCCATGAACTGTCCGGTAAATGCCTCTTCAGTTATTTTGCTGCCGAGACCGGGCGTCTCAGTGTGCGAAAGTATCGCCACATCCCTTATTGTATGATCCTTATTTATACCCACAAGCATATTGATCTTTCCGCTGTATCCGCTCCCGGAAGCAATAAAAGTATAGCCTGCTATATCAGCATTTTCATATATAATATAAATATCCCCGTCTTCTTTAAATTCCGTAAGTTCCGGAAATATCTTTTCCAGGGCAACTTTTATCTTTGCCTGGTTCTGAGCCTCTACGATTTCAGAAGTAAATGAGTTTATATACAAAAGCAGGCTAACAGACATCAGGACGATAAGTGTCAGAAAAACTATTGGATATGATCCCTTTGATTTTAATCTTTCAAGCATTTTTCTTTTTCCCCTGATATCCGAATGGTCTGGGTTTTATATATTTATCAATAAGAGGCGTAAGAGCATTCATTATAAGTATGGAGAAGCATACTCCTTCGGGCATTGGCCCAAAATTCCTGAAGAGTATTGTCAGTATGCCGACCCCTACTCCGAATATTATCCTTCCATTGCCTATTACCGGCGAAGTAGCATAGTCTGTGGCCATAAAGAACGCTCCTATCATAAGGCCGCCGGCAAGAAGCTGGAAAATTATGTCTTCACCCAGTAAAAATGAACCGAGAGCTACCGTTCCAAGATAGAAGACAGGGATCCTCCAGTCAATTATTCTGAAAGTCAGAAGTATTATTCCGCCTATTATAATAAGCAGGGCCGAAGTCTCTCCCAGCGAACCTGCGGTATTGCCGAAAAGAAGGTTTTTGTACATATCGATTTTGTCAAACTGATACGTAAAGCTCTCACCAAGCGGTGAAGCTCCGGTCACTGCATCGGTATTAAAATATGTCGGCAGCACCCATGTAGTCATCTCTCCCGGAAAGCATACTGATAAAAATGCCCTGCCTGCAAGCGCCGGATTAAATATATTATATCCAAGGCCGCCAAAAGCTTCCTTGACAATAGCTATCGAGAATGCAGCGCCAATAACAGCCATCCATATGGGAAGCCTCGGGGGAAGTATGAGCGCGAAAAGCAGTCCTGTTATAACTGCACTTCCATCCATCACAAATCGCTTGTGGCGAAGCTTTTTGATAATAAATTCCGTTAGGACCGCGGCCGCTACGCTGACCGCTATCAGTATTATGCTGTAGTATCCAAAAAAATATATTGAAGCTGCAGCCGGAAAAAGAAGCGCTATTACGACAATGTACATGATCTTTGAAATGGAAAATCCCTTCCATATATGCGGAGCATGTGTTATGAGCATTCTTTTTTCGATATCTATCTTATCTTTTTTCATACTCCATTCCAGTGATCATCCCAGGAGCCTGTCCGAGATCTTTTATTTAGCTTTTTTCTTCTCTGCAAGCATTGCCTTACCTGCCTTTATGTATCCCACTATTGGAATATTTGCGGGGCAAACATATGCACAGGAACCGCATTCAATACAATTTTCAATATAATAATCTGAAAGGCCCTCGCTCTTCCCGCCTTTGACATTCCCGACATAAGCAAGAGGAACCAGGCCCATCGGACATATTCTGACACAGCTGCCGCAATTAATACAGTTTTGCTCTTCCGGTATCCTGCTATCGCATGCCAGGATGCAATTGACCCCCTTTATTACGGGAAAATCAGAATTTATAAGGATATTTCCCATCATCGGGCCGCCGACTATGACTTTGTTGGTCTTTTCTTCTCTTGGGCCGCAGCACTCTATTAAATCTATAATAGAAGTACCTGTCCTGACAAGGACATTTTTTGGATTATCATATTCCCCGGTTACCGTTATGACTTTACTTATCAGAGGTTTATCTTCTATTACTGCATCATAAATGACTTTTGCAGTGGTTACATTATTCACAACTACTCCGACGTCCATTGGAAGCCCGCCCATAGGAACAGCTCTGTCCAGTACTGTTTTTATCAGGGTCTTCTCAGCACCCATGGGATATCTTGATGGAAGTGATACTATATTGAACATATCGTCAAAAGCCATCTCGTAGATAAGATCGCTGATATGGGTTATCGCATCCGCCTTATTGTCTTCTATGGCAATATAGATATTTTCTGGTTTTAATACACTGACAATGACATAGAGACCCATCAGGACCTGCCTGCCGTATTCAAGCAGTACGCGGTGATCTGAAGTAATAAACGGTTCACATTCGCAGCCATTAAGTATGACAGTATCTATCCTTTTCTCTGGAGGCGGGTTTAATTTTACATGTGTCGGGAAAGCTGCGCCGCCAAGACCGACTATTCCTGCTTCCCTTATCTTTGACAGGATCTCATCTTTTCCAAGAGAATCTATTATTGCTCTCAGTTTATTATAATCCTGCGATAGGCCGATATCAAAGAGCCTGTCAGTTTTTACCCACCTATCCTCTCCATCCGATGCTATGGTCGCCGCATCCATAAGCATGCCGGAGGCCGGATTTAAAATTTTTGATATCTTTTTTACTTTTCCCGATATCGATGAATGGATCGGGGAAGATACATAACTTTTGCTGTCTGCTATTTTTTGGCCGGTTTTTACCTCGTCTCCCTTTTCAATAATAAACTCACAGGGAGCTCCGATATTCTGTATGAGGGGAAGTATGATTTTTTCAGGTATCGGGAGAGTCTCAATAGACTTCTTTTCAGTTATTTTATTCTCAGGTAGATGAAGCCCTCTAAATTTGCTTTTTTTCTTTATTAGAATGCCCATTTACCCCCAAAAAAATAAACTAATATGTATTTTACTTTATATATTCTAAAAGTCCAGAAGATTTATATATCTTCCCGTCATTATCTATGATAAGAGCTTCTATGCCTTCCATTTTTTCTACAAGCTCCATTCCTTCCACTGGTCCCTTTACAAAAACTGATGTTGCAAGCACATCAGCTTCCGTGCAGCTGTCTGCAATAATGGTGACACTTATGCATTGGCCGGCAGAATAACCGGTCCGGGGATCAGTTATATGGTGGACCTTTTTTTCAGGATCATAATAGCGGTGATAATTCCCGGAGGTAGCTACTGCCTTATTCTCAAATACAAAAGACGGAAGGGTCTCAATACTGCTGCTTTCATCCTCTGCTCCATCAGGATTTTCCAGCTCTGCCAGCCATTTTTCTCCATCGGCTTTCTTGCCTATCGCAACCATATCTCCGCCTGCATTGACAAGAGCATGCTCCACGCCATATTCAGATATCACTTCAAGGGCTTTGTCTGCTGCATATCCCTTTGCTATTCCGCCGAGATCCGCAGACATGCCTTCAGCTGTAAAATATATCTTATTACCCTCTATGATTATCTTATCAGAGCCCACAAGCCTTAAAGCTTCCCGGATCTCTGCCGCCTGAACCTCTTCACTTTCCTTCCACAGACCTCCGCTCCACAGAGCCAGCACCGGCTTTATAGTGATATCAAAGCTTCCGCCGGAAATATTATAATACTCAATAGAGAGACCAATAAGATCCTTTAATTCATCTGAAGGATCTTCAATAAAACCCTCCCTGTTAAGTAGTGACATCTCGCTGTTTTCGTCATATACAGATGCGATATCTATGACCTCCTGCATACGTTCAAAACCCGCTTCCATTATATCCCGGGAATCCTCTTTGGTTGTATACATGATGATCGTCACATAGGTCCCCATCATCTCTCTTGTCTCTTCAAATCTCTCCAGGGTCCTGAAACCGCATGAAGATAATCCGGAGATCAAAGAGGAGGCAATTAAAACAATTATGAGAATAAATACAGGGTACACAGGTTTGTTTCTGGACAAATATAATTCTCCCATAATCACTATTTTGGCTGTCCTTCATTTGGGACAACACAAACCATATTCATTCCATTTTCACCTGCTGTAAACTGATGAAGCATCCCGGGAGGTACCAGTATAAAGTCGTCTTTTTCTATAGCGATCTTCTTATCGACTTTTAGCACATGGCCGCTGCCTGAGAGTATCGCCACTTCATGTTCCCATGGATGGGTGTGTTTTGGGGTATGGCCCAGGGGTCCGATCTCAAATAATCTCATGGCAAAATTAGGCGCTCCATCCTTCTTTGTTATCATAGGAAAGAACTTTATGCCGGAGACTTCGCCGTCATTCATAATTATGGGGGTTAATTTTGATTTCTTTTTGATTTTCATATTCTACTTTCTGTTTATGCAAAACTATAATAGATTATACCTGAAAAAGATGGATTGAAAAATATTAAAAACCTTCCCGCTCATATTTTTAGGCTCAGGGGTCTGTCTGAGAATTTGGATTCAGACAGACCCCTGAAGAGTTTTTAATATTATAAATATATTACTCCCGTTTTATTACTGATTTAATATATTTCGGAAGAACTGATTTTTTTCAGTTTCATTATATCCCACAGCACTTGCTTTTCCGAACCACTGCGGCCATGAGTTAAATGTGGTCACTGTAATATCTTCTCTCTGCATGGAAAGCAGCGCAGGAAGTATCTCAGCTGCCTGTGCAAGCGAGATATTTGTATATATAAACTGTCCCAATGTTCCCATGAAGCTTGAAAGGTTCCCCGAATTGACCATGCCTTTCTTCTGCAGCAAAAGCTCTGCAAGCATCATAGCTGACTGCTTCTCTCTTGCATATGCTCCTCCGCCATACAGCGTTCTTCCTTTCCTTGCACGGGTGAGAGCCAGTGCCTGTCCGCCGTTTATGTGATGGACCCCGGGTCCAAGATAGCATCCGGAAAATCCATCAGCAATATTCTCTTCAACATTCACAGTGACTCCTCCCATCCAGTCGATAAGGGGAGGGAAACCATCAAAATCTGTGATAGCATAAAAATCTATCTTTCCGCCAATAAATTGCTCAAATTTTGATACTGCATAATCATGTCCGCCGGTAGCATGATATCCATTTATCTTTCTTCCGCCAAACCACGTATCTCTCGGTATTGTCACCAGATATGCCTTTCTGGTATCAAGATTCAGATGGACAAATATATTAATATCTGTCCTTCCGCTTACTCTGCCGCCTGCACGGTCCGCAGCGCTATCATCACCCCAGATTATAAAATTCACCTTGCGTCCGGCATGAAATCCTGAGGCTCCCGCAGATGAAAAACTCCCACCTGATGCCGATGCGGCGGCAGGTGCCCCGGCATAAGGGGTAATGCCAAAGCCTGCGCATAATTGGGAAAATTCCTGAGACTCTAAAAAACCATCAAGTACTTTTTCCCTGCTCATACCGCCGGACATGCGGCCCAGCCATGCACCATATCCATAAGCATCCGGCTCACGGTCAAAAAATGCCCTGTATAATATTGTAAGGAATGCTTCATTGCTGTGATTGTTGCCGGTAAACTCCTCGCTGAAAACAAAGCCGTGGGCAACATCACCACCAGTTTTTGAACCATTTTGAAGTCTCCCCACCCATTCATTGAGTCCGTTTGAATCGGGCTGCCTCCCGAGGCATTGCACATAGAAGCGTGTGACAAAAGCCTGGACCTGCTCTGCAGAACCTCCAGTTAGAGCAGCCGGCATGATCATTATTACCAGCATTGCTATAATGGCAAATACCATCAGTAATTTTATTTTTGAAAATATTCTTTTCCTCATCACCCATCCCCTGTCTATATATTATTTAATACATTAATTTATTTTTTCATAATATAATAAAATATATTGATTTGCTATATTTTTATAGCCGTCAATCCTGAAACTCCCCGTGAAGTCTGTTTATGCCGATTCTTGTTAGTGCAAAATCATATCTTATCGGATCATTTTTTTCAATATTTTTAAAAGATCCTGTGACTTCTATCACTGTTTTTATATCAGCCTGCTTTCTTGATGTCAGACCGAGACTGCGGGATATGCGGTGCATATGTACATCAAGAGGGATCAAAAGCTTTGATGGAGATATCCCTGTCCATCCGCCAGGATCGACCCCATCATTTCTGACCATCCATCTCAGAAACAGATTAAGCCTCTTGAAGGCACTTCCTCCAAGATGTGACGGTATGAGGCTGCGGCAGGAATCGTTTGAGAGGATGGAAATGTTTTCACAGAAATCAAGCACAGCAGGGATCGTATTTGAATCTTTTTCATCATACCCCGCCAAAAATGCATTATTAAGGGAACCGAAATCTTTGATCATGCTCCTTGCAGCATACAAAAGACATGCTACTTCGTCTCCAACTGTGAATCTGTGCTTGAATCCTGCAAAGCGCTGCTTCAGACGATCCAGATCTGATACCATTAAAAATTCATAAGGAGAGGGTCCCATTTTCTTAAGTATATGCCCGGTACTTTTGAGTATCTGCCCCACTCTTCCATATGCCAGCGATGATGCAATGATCCCGGCTATCTCCCTATCCTTTATCTCATTATAAGAATATAAAAATTCAAGAGGATCGGGGTGGACGAAACTGCGGTGATTATATTTGGAATATAATTTCTCCAGTTTATACTTTATCTCTTTTCTGCTATAAGCGGTGTTTTTCAATCTATTTCGAGTAAATACTTTTTTATATTATTAGAACAAAGCCGGCAGAAGCAGTTTACAATACTCTGGAATGTGCATCAGCGATCTTCTGTGCAAGTCTGTCAAGCATATCAAGATCACTGCCTGTTGGATAGCCTTTTATTATAACAGGTTCGATTATCTCAGCCTTCAGGGTCGATACAATATCTCCTATGATCTCGACAGTTTTCCCACCCCAGCCATATGATCCGATTATTGACAGGAATCTGACACCGGGCCTCAGAGCCCTGGCAAGATACGCAACATACACTGCCTGGGGATGGGGTCCTGAAAGCACCGTTGGCGTTCCGATGACTATGGTGGCTGCATCTATAAGAGCCGACGCCAGTTCGCCCAGATCACCTGTGGTCATATGAAAGTCAATGACATTGACACCTCTTTTTTCCAATGCGCCTTTCAAATATCCTACCATCTTTTTGGTGCTTCCGTGCATGGAGACATAAGGGATCACAACAGTATTGCTTAGCTCTCCGGATGACCACTTCTTGTAGGCATCAAGTATAGCACCGGTATCATCATGAACCGGACCGTGGCTGGGAGCTATCATATCTATATCATAATTTTTTAGTTTTTCCAGATTTTTCCTGATGATACTTCCGAATGGAAGCATTATCTCTCCATAATATCTCTTTGCTGCCGGCATCACTTTTTCAATATCGTTTTCCGACGCCATCAATTTGTCTGCTGCATAATGGGCGCCAAAAAAATCGCAGGAAAAAAGTATCTTTTCTTCCTTAAGGTATGTCGACATAGTCTCCGGCCAGTGGACCCATGGAGTCATTATGAATTCTAATGTCTTATCCCCCAGGGAAAGTCTATCGCCGTTTTCTACAGTTTTAAACTTTTTTTCAGGAATATGAAGAAGATCCATCAGCATGGCCTTGCATTTTTCATTGGTCACAACTAAGCTTTTAGGAAATTTGTCTATTAAGCTAGAAATTGCGCCTGAATGGTCCTGCTCCCCATGATGGGAGATTATATAATCGATTTTCTTTATGCCGGTTTCAGCCAGATTTTTCATAAGCACATCTATCATAGGAGGGTCCACGCTATCAAGCAAAGCAGTTGCCCCGCTTCCTCTGATTAAATAACTATTATAAGTAGTACCATCCGGGAGAGGGATCAATTCGTCGAATAATCTTCTGTCCCTGTCCACTGCTCCCACAGAAAAGACATTTTTTCTTATTTCCTTATAGCTCATCCAATATCACTCCATTTGTTTTGATCCAGACAATAATCAATTCGCACTTATATATTTATATTTTCTCTGTCTTTTTATTCTCCTTTTCTTCCTTTGTTTATATTGTCTAATAATAATATGATTTGTTCAAATCATTATTGATATTTTTTCTCTCAATTACCTGCCGCAATTTTTATGGATCCCATATTCCGGTATGTCCGGTGAAAAGAATTTGGCGGGCCGCATATAAAAAAGTGAAATAACGGACCTTCCCGCAGCTGTAGCCCGTGGCAGGTATTTGGGATATAATTGGCAGAAGATGATTAATCGCTGAACAGCTGGAATAACACTTTATTTTTTTACTTTTATTTTATAAAATTTGATATTAATAATAATGATTTTTTAAAATAAAATATAGTAGATTATTTAACTACAGCACTATGAAGGGGCCGCTGCTTTGAATATTTTAATTACAGGTGGTTATGGATTCCTGGGAACGCATATCGCCAAAAGATTTATAAAGGGAGAACACAGGGTAACTATAATTGATAATCTCAGCGGCACCTCGGATCACAAAGTAAAATCAAAACATAAATTTTATGAACTCGATG
>CBEVGD010000015.1:0-23920 GCA_965549355.1 uncultured bacterium
AAAAAAATAGTATTGCAGGCGGAGCAAGCGAGGATGGGCGGATCCTGGGGGCGGCAGAGGAGTGAAAAGCAGATAAAATAATTACCTGGAATGCAAGTGGTTTTATCAGGGTATCGCCGGGGCGAGTAGATAAAATATCTGAACCATGATACCAAAATAATAAGGTACTTAAATGTGAACACTTTTAATCCACCGCGCATCAGATTTCACATATAATTGAAGAAAAATCTTTAAAAATATGCTTAGATATATTCCCATGAGTGAAAAAGATGTAATTAAAAAAAGCAGCAGACCCCGGACGATAAATACGCTGACAGATGACCTGAGAAATATCGGCGTCAAAAAAGGGACAACGCTTCTGGTCCATTCCTCTATGAGTTCCATTGGCTGGATATGCGGCGGGGCAGTCTCAGTAATTATAGCTATCGAGCAGATTATTGGAGATGAAGGGACCCTGATCATGCCGGCATTTTCAGGCGATCTGTCAGATCCCGCCAAATGGGAAAATCCTCCTGTTCCGGAGCAGTGGCATGGGACCATCAGGGAGACTATGCCTGTCTTTTACCCGGATCTTACTCCTACCAGGGGATTAGGGGTGATCCCCGAGGTCTTTAGAAAACAAAGAGGTGTGTTAAGAAGCAATCACCCACAGGTATCCTTTGCAGCATGGGGAAAACAGGCTGAATATATTACAGGAGAGCACAGCCTGGAATATGCGTTTGGGGGAAAATCACCTCTGGCAAAGATATATGAGCTTGATGGATATGTACTCCTAATCGGTATTGGATATAAAAACAATACCTCCCTTCATCTTGCAGAATGCAGAGCAGATTATCTTTCCAAAAAGGAAGAAGCCTGCGGCACTCCATTAATAGTTTCAGGAAAAAGGAAATGGGTGGATTTAAAAGATATAAAGAGCAACACAGAAGACTTTGAAGAGCTGGGGTTGGCATTTATGAAAGAGAAAAAAGAACTTATAAAGATTTCCAATATTGGGCAGGCAAGATCTCAGTTTTTCCGGCAGAGGGAGCTTGTTGATTTTGCAGTCAGATGGATAAAAGTCAACCGCAAATAAAAATTCTGGAAGAATCCAATATTGTAATTAAATGTGGAGAATAAACTCCAGGGCTTAAAATTATTATATATAAAATTTTAGGGATAAATTAATAGTAGAAAGGACTTAAATATGCTTTCACTTCTTTCCCGGTCTGATATAAAATACATCTAATCATCTTTTATTGATTATAATTAGCAGTGATATTTTTAAGTCTGGAGTGTAAATGAAGCATAAAGTGACAGGAAAGCAGGAAAATTCAAAGATGTGTTTTATCTGTGGAAAGAAAAATAATTTCGGGCTCAAGGCATCTTTTTACGAGACAGATAAGAATGAACTTATAGCTATTTTTAAGCCCGGTCAGGAGCATCAGGGATACCCCGGAAGGCTTCATGGAGGAATAGCTGCGGCTATTCTGGATGAGACTATCGGCCGGAATATAAATGTGGGCCGCGATGATGAACTGTGGGGTGTTACCATGGAATTTAGTATAAAATACAAGAGACCTATCCCGCTTGATGAAGAGATAAAAGCCATAACAAAACTCACTGAAGAAAATAAAAGAATATTTAAGGGGACAGGAAAGATAGTCTTATCTGATGGAAAGATCGCTGCCATTGCCGAAGGCAAATATCTCAAACTGCCAATTGGAAAGATAGCGGATTTTGACAGGGAAGAAAATGAGTGGAAAGTAATAGCATCGCCTGACGATCCGGAGATTATTGAGATATGAGCTAAAACTTCCCGGCTAATACTTTCCTTATTGTATCACATAGTATATGGAGGAAAGCTTGCTTGAAAAAGAATTAATAGCGTATTAAGCTGAAACCTGTTTCATCAATTATCATTTTTTATATATATTTGGAAAAATTCGAATTCATGGAGGATCAATATGATTGAGTTTAAAGAAAAATATTCTTATGGCGGATGGGGGAATTGCCTGTATCTTTCAAATGGAAATATTGAACTTGTAGCCACAACCGATATCGGTCCCCGCATAATACGTTTCGGCTTTACAGGACAGCAAAACCTCTTCCGGGAATTTGAAAACGAAATGGGAAAGACAGGAGGCGATGACTTCAGGCTATACGGGGGAGGCAGACTCTGGCATGGCCCCGAAGCAGATCCCAGATGCTATTTTCCGGATAATGAACCGGTAGAATATGAGTGGGACGGGAGCACCATAAAATTGCTGCAGAAAGTAGAGAGCACTACAGGAATGCAAAAAGAGATACTTGTAAAGATGGATCCTGAAGCAGATGAGGTCAGTCTGATCTACAGGATATATAATAAAAATCTATGGGATATAAAGCTGGCCCCCTGGGCCCTGTCCATTATGAATCTCGGGGGAAGAGCCATCATACCCCAGGAACCATTCCAAAGCTGGGAAGAAAAGCTTCTTCCTGCAAGGCCGATGGTATTATGGGGATATACTGCCATGGATGATCCAAGATGGAGCTGGGGCAGAAAATATATACAGCTAAAACAGGACAGGGATGCAAAGACCAGGCAGAAGATCGGTCTGCTTAACAAGCAGGGATGGGCCGCGTATGATCTCGGGGAGGATCTTTTTATCAAAAGATATGGATTTGATCCGGACGCACCCTATGTAGATTATGGAGTGAATACTGAAATATATACGGATAAGGACATACTCGAGATAGAAACTCTTGGAAGATATGATGATATAGAACCGGGAGGCTGTGCGGAACATAAGGAAAACTGGTATATCTTTAAGGCCCGGCCAGGAGAAGATGAAGATTCTATAGACAGTGCCGTTCTGCCTCTGGTGGAGAAGACTGAGCTGCCATAATACACTTTAAAAAATACTGATATTGACGGCCTATTGGAAATAATAATATAAAGTACTGAAACAGATTATATAAATTTTTTATTCATAGAAAACACGAATAAGGGAATCCTATTCTATATAAAAAAACCAGGATAATAACTGTTTATGATATTATCCTGGTTTAAAAGATATGATTGATTAATCTGCTGTTTCTTCGGCTTCTTTAAGTTCGCTGCTGATGATCTCTCCATTAGAAGCTTTAGATCTGCGTGTAATAAGCGATACGATGACCAGAGTCAGAAAGCTTAAAGGCACCGATATTATTGCAGGATTATTTATCTGTACCGGAGCATGAATATGGGCCAGATGATATACTTCATTGAAAGTCTTCTGCGACAGCAGTATAAGAGTGACTGATGAGATGAGGCCCACAAGAATCGAAGATATGACTCCCTTTGCAGTGGTCCTCTTCCAGAAGAGTATCATCAGTATAGCGGGAAGATTGGCCGAAGCAGCTACAGCAAAGGCCCAGCCGACAAGATATGATACATTCATGCCTTTAAACAGTATTCCCAGTACCATTGCAATGCATCCGACTACAACAGCAGTTATCTTACCAGCAAAAACCTTGCCTTTGTCAGACATCCTGATCTTGAGAAACTTATCCATAAGGTCATGGGCAACTGCTCCGGAAGAAGCTACGATGAGTCCGCTAACGGTCCCCAGGACCGTTGCAAAGGCTATAGCAGAAATTATTGCAAATAATGCAATACCAAATGACCTTGCAAGGAGCGGGGCGGACATATTATTATTTGTTATATCTATAACCCCTCCGGTCATGGCTCCAAGACCGATAAATAATGTAAGGATATAGAAAAATCCTATGACGGCAATGGCTACAATAGTAGATTTACGCGCACATGCAGGAGTTGGGACCGTATAGTACCTTATAAGTATATGGGGGAGTGCAGCGGTCCCGAAGAATAGTGCCAGCATAAGGGATACGAAATCTATTTTGTCTGTAGCGGTCGCCCCCCTGTCTGAATCAACTTTAAATAGCAGACCCGGACGGAGCACCTCGCTGCCCGGTGTAGGATTCTGATAATAAACATTAATTGTATCTTCACCATCGGAAATAACCTGCTTTTCCCATCTTATTATGGTGCTTTCCTTTATTGTCGAGAAGAAGCTAAGCAGCCCAACCGGTCCGGTCTCAACATTAGTTTCTCCTTCTATCCTGCTCATATGGCCGACCTGATAGAATCTTTCTTCATCTATTACCCCGCCATTATAAAGAGTCTGTCCTTCCCCGGTCCGGGTCACGGTTAGAGTCTCTTCAAGATATCCTTCTTCTGTGTTTAATTTCCATATTGATTCAAATCCTGTTGAACTGTCAAGAAGTTTGGCAAATACAAGGTCGCCGGTCTTCTGGCTCACTGTCCATTGCTCGAGGATCTTATAGGACCCATCCCGGATTATTATTTCCGGCTCTTCGGAAGAATCGGTTTCTATTGTCTTAAAATCATGATAGGGAACGGCACCGCCCTGATCGGGTGAGGTTGAAAAACCCCTTGTCATTACTACTATTACCAATATCAGAGTGAAGAATACCAGAAGTGCGCCTTTTAAAAACTGAACATAGGTAGTAGAAGCCATTCCAGCGGTTGCAACAATGACTATTACGATTGTTCCGACCATAAGGACGCCTGCCCAGTGGGGAAGGCCCAGAAGCGGCGTTACAAGCGACCCGGCGCCGACCATCTGGGGAATAAGGTAGAACATCGATACAATAAGGGTGGATATTGCCGCTACCAGCCTTATGCCTTTTGAATTGAATTTGGAATCAAGTGCATCTGCGAAAGTAAATTTTCCCATCCTTTTCATAGGTTCTGCAACTACGAAAAGAGCTACCATCCAGCCGGCCAGATATCCGATCGAATATAGGAATCCATCATATCCCGCAACAGCTATAAGACCGCAGATCCCGAGAAAAGATGCTGCTGAAAGGTAATCTCCGGCGAAAGCTATGCCATTTACTGACCAGTGGATACTGCCTCCGGCCGCAAAGTAACCTTCTGAAGATTTTGTTCTTTTGGCAAAATAATAAGAGATGACAAAGACAGTTATAACGAATGCTAAGAATATAACAATTGCCCAGGGTGAAGGAACATATTTCATTATTTATGCTCCTTTCCATCATCTTGCTTATCTTTATATTTTCTTTCAAGCTTATTGCTTTGATGATTATAGACAAGTGCAAGGATGAGAGCTATTATAATCAGTGAAAATCCGTATATTACAGCAAGGTTAAGACTTCCGATATCAGTACCCATAAGTTTTGGATCAACCACATTTATTACAATAAAGCCTCCGTAGAGTATAAAATAGGAAAGAAACATCCATAATCCGAGTCTTATCTTATGGGGAATGGATTTATCTTTATCCCATTTAGTTGCAGGACCGTGTCCCATGTAGACCTCCCTTTTTTATAAAAAACCTATGCAATAATACTGCTAAAGGGGGAATAATTCAAAACATTTCTACAACATTTAAACGGATTTAGATTTCTTTGCATATGAATTAAATGAAGAATTAGTATTATAGTCTCTATACTTTATATTTCTTCCTGGCTATGTCTATTACTTTAGTAGAAGGAAAGCTGATTGCTTCATTGGGACATTTATCCTCGCAGCCGATGCACCCCACCACGCAGTTATAGGGATCGGAGACCCTGACCTTATCATTGTTGTATGAATAAACCTTTAGTTGGCAAAAATCAATACATGTCCCGCAGTCGTCGCATTCGTCATGATCGATTGTAGGATACCAGGGTATCTCTTTGCGCGGTATCCCGAGATAATTATCATCGGGCACTATCCCATGTTTTTCTCTTTTTTCCATATCCTTTATTTATAATAACAATCCTATATTGCCGGATATTATAACAAATATTCTAATTTTAACAGAACTGCAGAGAGACTTACAAAGAATAAGGTCCCTGCAGTATTAACATAGGCTTACTGGAGAAGTGATGGATGAAAGTACAGAAAAAAACTTGCATAACCTTTTAGGAACTAAAGCGGGAATCCCCGGTTTTAAAATCCGGGATGAGAGTGTCAGAATAGAGGACTATCTGTATAGTAAATAATTAAGATATATATTGATAAATAGCAAGTATATTAATATAGATATGATATGATAAAGTAAAAATATAAACTATTATCAAGGAATCAGGTATTATGAAGAAGAAATATCCTAAAAAAAATGAAGATATCGAACTGCTCAAACCCCCTACGAAGGGAGACTCTGAATTTATTCATACTGACCCGTGGCGCGTACTCCGCATTCAGAGTGAGTTTGTCGACGGTTTTGATACACTGGCAGGGATAGGCTCGTGTATCTCGATATTCGGCTCAGCCAGGACCGGGCCCGATGATGATTATTATAAAGCAGCCGAAAAGACAGCGGCGCTGCTTGTAAAGAATGGCATGGGCGTAATAACCGGAGGCGGACCGGGAATAATGGAAGCGGCGAATAAAGGAGCCTTTGAAGCTGATGGCGTCTCCATAGGATGCAATATAGAACTTCCGTTTGAACAGGAACCAAATAAGTATCAGAATATATCGATGGAATTTCATTACTTCTTTGTCAGGAAGATGATATTTATGAAGTATTCTGTTGGATATATTATTTTCCCCGGCGGTTACGGGACCCTTGATGAATTTTTTGAATCGCTCACTCTTGCCCAGACTGATAAGATCGAGCATTTTCCAATAGCTCTCTATGGAAGCAAATACTGGGAAGGCTTAACCGGCTGGATAGATGAATATCTCATGGAGAAACACCGGACCATAAGTCCGGAAGACAGAAAACTTTTTAGAGTTGTCGATACTCCGGAAGAAGCGGTAGATTATGTTTCTAAAATAATAAAGGAAAACGACTTTATCTGATAGTGTCCGGGATGCGTTTATGATCCGGCTTTCCTTATTTTGGCCCACTGATCACGCAGGGTGACGGTCCTGTTAAAGACAACCTTTTCCGCGGTTGAATCCGGATCGGCACAGAAATATCCCAGACGCTCAAACTGATATATATCCCCTGGTTCTGCTGCAGACAGCGAGGGTTCCAGCCTGCAATTATTGGCTACTTTTAATGAATCAGGATTGAGGTTTTCCTTAAAGTCATGGCCCTCTTCCAGTTTAAGCGGGTTCTCCTTTATGAAAAGACGGTCAAACAACCTTACTTCAGCAGGTATGGAATGTTTTGCAGATACCCAGTGAAGTGTGGCTTTTACTCTTCTGCCGTCCGGCGCATTGCCACCTTTTGTCTCCGGGTCATATGTGCAGTGAAGTTCTACTATATTACCATTATCATCTTTGACCACATCCACACATTTTATAAAATAAGCATATCTCAGCCTTACTTCTCTTCCTGGAGCCAGCCTGTAAAATTTCTTTGGAGGGTCCTCCATGTAATCTTCTCTTTCGATATAGAGGATCTTTGAAAAAGGCACTTTTCTCGTCCCTTTTGAAGGATCTTCAGGATTATTGATAGCCGTAAGCTCTTCAGAGTCCCCATCAGGATAATTATCGATGACTACTTTCAGGGGATTGATTACTCCCATGACCCTTGGCGCCTTTTTATTAAGGTCCTCTCTTACAAAATATTCAAGCAGTGCGATATCTACTGTGCTGTCAGCTTTGGCCACACTTATTTCAGTACAGAAGTTTCGGACCGCTTCAGGAGTATAACCCCTCCTCCTGATACCCGAAAGGGTGGGTATCCTCGGATCATCCCAGCCGCTTACATATTTTTTTTCGACAAGCTCAAGAAGCTTTCTTTTGCTCATCGCTGTATATGTCAGGTTCAATCTAGCAAATTCTATCTGCTGCGGATGATGAATATCAAGCTGATTGATAAACCAGTCATAAAGGGGACGGTGGTCCTCAAACTCCAGCGTACAGATAGAGTGGGTAATACCTTCAATAGAATCTGACTGGCCGTGTGCCCAATCATATGTCGGATATATGCACCAGTCATTTCCAGTGCGGTGATGCTTTCTATGAAGTATCCTGTATATCACAGGATCCCTCATATTGAGATTGGGAGATGACATATCTATTTTTGCCCTGAGCACCCTTGAACCGTCTTCGTATTTTCCCTCCTTCATTTCCTCAAGGAGCTGAAGGCTCTCTTCAATATCTCTTTCCCTGCATGGGCTGTCTTTCCCCGGTTTCTTAAGTGTCCCCCTGTATTTCCTTATCTCTTCAGCACTCAAATCGCATATATATGCTTTACCCTTTTTTACAAGAAGAACCGCTAATTCATAAAGCCTGTCAAAATAATCAGAGGTGTAATGCTCTCTTTCCTCCCAATCAAAACCGAGCCATCTCACATCTTTTTTTATTGATTCTACATACTCAGACTCTTCTTTTGTAGGGTTCGTATCATCAAATCTGAGATTGCACTGTCCACGGAATTCTTCTGCCAGTCCAAAATTTATACAGATAGCCTTTGCATGGCCTATATGCAGGTATCCATTTGGCTCGGGCGGAAATCTTGTATGGACCCTGCCGCTATTTTTACCCTCTTTTAAATCCTTTTTTATTATATCCCTTATAAAGTCGGATCTCTTCCCGATATCATTCATGGACCATCTCTCAAATCTGTATATCTATAAAATAGAAGTTAATATTTTATGAAATAGGATTATTTATGTCAAAGATAATCCCTTTCCTTTTTTGATTAGAATAACATTATACCCGCTAATCGGTGTATTTATCCAGGATTCTTTGTGCCCTGACCTTAGAAAGATTAAAGCTCTGCCAGCTGCTTTGTTCTGCAAGTACTTTCTTTTCTCTTTCAAAATAATCCTTTACCTGTGCCACGATCCTTTCATCCTGGCAATCAAGAAGTCTTGTTGTCTCGGCAATAGCATCATATGAGAGTCCCTCTAAATAATATACGTCGATCTCTCCTGTATTGAAATATCTATTTATATTATTTTTTGCAATTATTACATCCACATTAGCAAAGTTAAGAATTACAAATAAAATAAGGGAACATAAAATATACGCGCTTATAATAGGTATTTTGCTGTACCATATATATGCAAGATTTATAATAAAAAGTAAAAATAGCAAGATCATAAATGCCTGCACAAAAATCCTGAAGTAGGTATAGCCATATGCCATTTCATATAACACCATCCGGTAGAATGCAGAGATAAGTAATATAAATGTGAAAACTACGAGAGCTGAAAGAAAAGACTTAATAACAGTATTGGCTTTTCTGCTTTCTTTTTTTACAAAAGTAATGCTAAAAAACAGTATCGCAAAATTAATAACTGTTACTACAAGAAGTTCAAAAAACCCTCTCCTTGCATATTCTGCATAGGAAAAAGATGATGGAAGCATAAATGTATCTCCGCCAAATAAATAAGCAAATTGAATAACTGCAAAGATAATATATACGATATTTAGCAGTGACAATATGGTAAGCAGGACCGTAGGATCTATGAATAATTTCCACCCTATCTTACTGTACATCTTTTTTTCATTCGATTCCTTTGCTCTAAAAATGCTGAATATAAAGGAAAATATATAAATGGAGATTGGTAAGACTATAAAGATATGCTTGATCATGGTCCGAAATGGAATATCGGTAAAAAGATTTTTAAAGACAATATCTGCCGAAGAAAGAAGCCATATGATGATAGCGAGAAGAGGAACTGAGATAATGACTCCGATGAGAATCTTTGATGCTACTGTTTTTCTTTTATCCCCGGTATCCAGGCTGATCATCCCAAAGAAAGTTGTAAATGGTTTATGGATACTTCCAAAAGGTGTGAACACTCTTTTTACCATATCTGCAATAAACCTGAAATCGGACCAATGAGCTTTATTTATATTTGCTGCAAGCGCAGATAGGGCGATCATTAAAATAGGGACCAATAAAAAATTTAAATTCCTGAGCACTATATTTGAATAAATACCGGATGTTGCAGAAAGTGCCAGTATTGGAACTGCAAGGATCCATGCCCTATTATTTACGGGGACCTTAGATATCTGCATGCTTATGAAAAAAACCAGCAGCAGTGAAACAATAAAAATAGGATATGAAATACCTGATGTTTCTTTATAAAAAAGTATATCAAACAAGATACCAATTGCGAGTCCAAGAAAAAGAAGTATATGATATGTTCTTTTTAATATATTTGAATCACTCAAATTGTCCCCTCGCATAATAAGATAGTAAAATAAGTATAAATTATAGTATACGGTTTAATAATTTAATAGTGGCAGGCAGATGGCTGCTATTTTTCTCAAATCATGTATAAAATCACTAAGTAAAACTTCTATCTTATAATTGACGTCTAATATATTGATAGAATTAAAAAATTTTATCATCTTTTTATTCTTATATGAGGAAGGTGAAAAAATGGAATCAGAAAAAAAACCTATCAGGATCAACAAAAAATTTAACCTTGCCCTAAAGGTTACATTCTGGTTATTAGTGGCATTTTTTATAGTACTGGTAGTCGTAATTTTTAGTCCAATGGAATATATATCTGTCAGCATTCTTTTTATGGCTATACCGGGGGTAATCTTTCTTTTATTGGGCATAGCCCTGATTATATTGACTGCAAAAAGCGTGCACGGGGGACTGCTTAAGAAATTCTTATTAATAACCGGCGCCGCACCTATTGGTGCTGTGGTGAGTGTAATCCTGCATAATGTTTTTTATGGGATTTTTATTCATTTCTTTGGTGCAGATTTCTGGGATAGAATCGGTACAAGCGACGAGCCCGTCTTTTTTATTCTGGCCCTTATTGTCTGTCCAATTGCTTTTTTGGTTGGAGTAGTCGGCAGTATAATATTGTTTAAAAAAGGAAGAAGAACCGCCTGAGAATAAAAAGTAGTAAATCAGTAATTCTATAAACAGTAACAGGCATCATAAGAACGCCTATTACTGTTTAATTCTTCTCATTTAATAGCGGCCAGGACAAATAAAACAATTCCTCCAGCAAGTGCAATACTTGCAAAGACATAGCAGACTATAGCTGCTGCATTATCGCTCATATTTTTATTGAGCTTTTTCTTGACCAATCTAATTATTGCAGGCGGTCTTTTGATTGCGATATAATACACAAATGTTGCATATAATAAACATGCTATTGCCCCAATTACATAACCCATTTATAATAACCTCCTCTCCAAATATTCTATGTTCTCATACATAATTTAAACTATTGTTGAAGTCCTTTTTTTATTTTGGGCGCCAGCAAAGCATATGCTGCTCCGCATATGGCCAGTATAATGCCGATAGAAAGTATCAACTGCGGCCATGTGCCGCTTTTTGACAGTATCATATCATTTGCCCTGTATGCCCAGTAAAACGGCGACCAGTAGAAAAATATTTTCCAGTTTCCTGTAACTAATTCATATCCTGCAATAGACCCGGCCATCGGCAGAAACATAAGTTTGACGCTGCCTGCTGCTTCCATGGCATCATCGCTGTTTATGCCCTGTATGAACCCGATCAGTAAACTCAATATTGTCGCTGAAAAGACGACTAAAGCCGCCTGGCCCAGATTGACATTATAAAAGCCAGTGATCAAAAGACATGCAATAGATGAAAAAAGTGCAACAAACATGCCCGTAAAGCTCTTACCTAATATGAAGGCGCTGCGTGAAATGGGTGTTACATTTATAGCGCTTACAGTATTGTCTGCCTTTTCTTCGACTATATTCATAGCAATAAGCATGCCTGCCAGCATGGAAATCATAAGCAGCAGCATGTTTACCAGCATCTTTTTTAGAGGCGGAACCGTTCTGCCAAATTCAATTATTTCTGAGCGGGCATCTTCCAATTGTACGTCTGATTCATACAGCACATTTAACAATTTGGCATATTCGATAACCATTTCGGACTCATTTCCCTGTGTCATAATATAGTAGCCATCATCTTTGGGCAGTATTCCGACTACATCGTCTCTTGCCATGACCCTGTCTTCAACTCTTTGTTTGTCGTTAAATAGTTCAGTGTGGGCAAAGTCATCAAAATAAGCCGCCTGTCCAGGATTTTCATTTTCTATTAAAGCAAAATTTACACTGGTATCATTAATACCGGGCGAAAGCAAATTAATTCCCACAGCCAGAATCAGGGGGATGATCATCATGTATAGTGTCATGAATTCCCGTGTGTTTACCCTTATATCTCTGGTAAAAATAATCCATATTTTTTTTATCATCATTATTTCCCCTTACACTCTTAGCGTTTTCTTAAATCGAATATTTGTGATAGCAAACAGTATTATTCCTGCCGCTAAGAATCCAGCACTTACGATTAGCGGATATGCGACATCGCCATTTGGCAGAATAATCTCTTTAAAGCCCTGAAGCATTGGATATGAAGGTATTATTTTTATCCAAAAAGGATCCCAGCCAGGTATAAAATACGCTATACTGGGAATCATCATGAGAATAATTATTAAATAGACGGCGCCGAAAGCTTTTGTCAAATTATTATAAAAGCTTGCAATGAGCAGTCCCAGCGAAGATGCAAAAAATCCGGTTGTGAGAAGCAGCAACAATATTAGGCCATAGTTTATCCTGAATCCCATGATAGGCATAATTATGATTATGCCTGAAACAACAGATGTTAGTAAAACTACAAAAATCTTACTCATTAAATACCGCCAAACAGAGGATGCTGTTACTGCATAAGCCTCTATTACACCCTCCTTTTTGTCCAGGAATATATAAGATACCATAACAAACATGCCCATAAGGCTCCCGCTAAATGCAATCAATGGCGGAATGGTATTTTCCCTGTCATTTAAAGGTTCATAATCTGTCAATAGCGGACGCACATCCTGATTATTAAATCGTTCTTCTAATACATCCATACTTTCATTTTGCAGTATAGATATCAAATTTTTTAAGCGCTCAGATTCATATCCCTGTAAATAGTATCTATAGTGCAGCTGATTATCATTGTTGAGCTCGATTACTGCGCCTATATTCCTATGTGTTTCTGCAAGCATACGGACAGCTTCTTCGCTATCCATAATATAGATCTCACTCTCATCGGTTATAATAAGCTCTGCATTAAATGTTTTGCCATCGGCCCCTATCTCAACCATCTCGGATTCCGCATCGGGATCATTCTCTAATATAATATTTGTAAATATTTCCCTTCCTTGCTGTGGCAGATTAAGATAAAGATACTCTGTCGAAGTGCTGCTAAAATTTTGGGGAATAGCAAATAATAAAACCGCTAGGATCACAAAAGCAAAAATCAATTCGACATAAAAGTAAAAGCCCCTCGAAGCAAGAATAAGTTCTTTCTTAAAACTGCTTAGCAGTTTCATATTAAACAAGCCCCCTTCCTGTGACTTTTATAAAGATCTCCTCCAGCGTTGCCTCCTTTGTATGCATGGTCAGGATCTCTTTATCTGCTATGATTTGATTTAGATGGTCCTTATCTTCCTGTAATATGGTAGAAAATGTCTCCTTTTTTACATTGCCGTCTTGAACATATTCCACATCGACCATTTTTTTACCATATTGAAGCTTTAAGTTTTTGGGTGAATCAATAAGCTTGATCACACCGTCTATAATAAATGCTACGCGGTCGCATAACTCATCCGCTATATACATATTATGGGTAGTCAAAAATACGGTCACCCCTTTATTATTATGCTCTCTTATTATGTCTTTGATGTCAGCCGCTATAGCGGGGTCAAGTCCGGTAGTAGGCTCATCAAGGAACCACATAGTGGGATTATTGATCATAGATCTGGCAAATGTCAGCCGGTGTTTCATACCCTTTGAAAATTCACCCGCTCTCATGTTTTCCTTGCCTTTTAGTCCCACAAGATTGATTAATTCTATGGGGTCGCGTGTTTCTACATCAAATAGCTTACTGTAGAAGCTCAGGTTTTCTTTTGCCGTCATTTTGCTATAAACATTAGACTGCTCAAATGACATACCTATCTTATTGAACATTTTGCGCGAGATATTTTTAATGTCATAGCCCGCTACAGATGCATCGCCCTTCTGAAGCTGTAAAAGACCGGTCAAAATCCCCTGTGTTGTTGATTTACCCGCGCCCGATGGTCCAAGAAATCCAAAAATTTCACCTTCGGCTACTTCAAAACTTACGTCTTTGACTGCAAAATTATCATCATTTGAATAAGAATAATATAGTCCTTCTACCTCAATCATCGCTACTGCCTCCTTTTTTTTGTGTTCCGATACCATATTTTATAAAATCTATTAATAAATCAACCGTTCCGATTATACTTTCGTCAAATTTTAGCATATCTGTTTCTTCCTCTTTTATATTTTGAAAGTAGTATTCCACTGCACTTACATTCATAGAAGAAATAATATGACTTACAAAATTTATATTAATATTATCTCTGATTTCGCCCCTTGAAATTGCCAGTTCTAAAAGTTCAGTATATATATTTTGTGCATTTTGTAGTCCTATGCCCACTATTTCATCATATATAGGATGACTCTTG
This sequence comes from uncultured bacterium, assembly GCA_965549355.1. Taxonomy (GTDB): domain Bacteria; phylum Actinomycetota; class Humimicrobiia; order Humimicrobiales; family Humimicrobiaceae; genus M55B120. Next base: position 14,380 of record CBEVGD010000015.1, read on the forward strand.
TTTTTGAATAGCCAATTCCCCATCATGGTAATCTCAGGATTATCGGCCGCAAATTTGATCCCCGACATAAACATCTTCCTGATAAGTGTAAAAAAATCATGGTTTTCGGGATTTTGAAAAACAGGGGACATGAATTTTAACTTTTTTTCATTGATTCTTGTTATTAGATACAAAAACAAATCTTTTTTATCCTCAAAATATTGATAAAAACTTCCCTTTGCTATCTGACACTGCTCCACAAGCCTGTTAATGCTGGCTTTATCATAACCAAAAGCTGCAAATTCACGGATTGCCATCTTTTCTAACAGTTGCTGTTTTTCTTTGGGCAAATTATAAAATGTCTCTTTAGGGATGCTGTTCCTCCTTTCTATTAAGAATGTGACCTTATAGTCATATGACTTTATAGTCACATTCTATGCTGGTATTAATTGTTTGTCAAATCTTTTTTCATTTTCAAATTTGGCCCGTCTTATCTGCAGCTTTTAATTTTATAATCTAAAAACTAAAAAATTCATAGATTATATATTTGACAAAGAATATATTTTGTAATATTATATTAGTAATAGTAACTATTATTGATAAGGTTAATCTAGTAAGGCGGCTATTATAGATAGAAAATTAAGAATGACAAAACAGCGGAAGGTGATACTTGAAGAGATTAAAAAATCTAAAGCTCACCCGGCAGCAGATGAGATCTACGATCTGGTGAAAAAGAAAATACCCGGTATCAGCCTGGGCACTGTCTATAGAAATCTTGATATTTTATCTGGAGAAGGTCTGGTCAGGAAACTGGAGCTTGCGCATACTCAAAGAAGATATGATGGGAATATGAAAAATCATTACCATGTCCTGTGTACAAAATGCGGACGGATCGATGATCTGATTGCCAGGGGAGCTGATGACATAGAAGAATTGCTGGGTGTAAGAAGTCATTACCGGATCACCGGACACAGATTGAAGTTTTTTGGACTATGTCCGGATTGTAAAAAAAGCGAAGCAGGCAGACAGTGTTGATGGGAAATGAATCACTGAAAAGGTAATTATCAGGTATAAATGGGATTATGGCATATAAAGATTTTAAGTTTTATGGTACAGGATATATGCAGTAGTATTAAGATTAAAGCAACTCTTACCGGTGGTCCGTATATTGCCATAAGTAAGACTTAATATAGATTAAATTATTTTATAATTGAATATTGTATCAATATAAGGAGGATAAAATGGAAGGCAGGATACCGCTATTAGGGGAAAAATTTCCACAGTTAGATGTAGCGACAACAATGGGAGAAATGAAGCTACCCGATGAATTTTCTGGAAAATGGTTTGTATTTTTCAGTCATCCGGCAGACTTTACACCGGTATGCACCACTGAGTTTGTAGCTTTTCAGAAGAGGTATAATGATTTTAAGAAGTTAAATTGTGAGCTGGTGGGACTTAGTGTGGACCAGGTATTTTCACATATTAAATGGATAGATTGGATCAAAGATAATTTAAAAGTCGAGATTCAATTTCCTTTGATCGCTGATACCGGCAAAGCTTCCGGTGCGCTTGGCCTGATTCATCCCGGCAAAGGGACAAATACAGTCAGGGCAGTCTTTATAGTAGATCCCGGCAGCATAATAAGGGCTATTCTATACTATCCCCAGGAACTTGGAAGAAATGTCGATGAAATACTGCGAATGGTAAAGGGATTTCAGATTGCTGATAAGCATGGGGTAGCTATGCCTGCAAACTGGCCCGACAATGAGCTGATAAAAGATGAGGTAATAATACCGCCCGCAACAGATATAAAAACAGCACGAGAAAGAATAAAAAAGTATGATTGTTTTGATTGGTGGCTATGCCATAAAAAATTGTAGGAGTGCCATTCTGCCATTATGAATTAGGAATATGGCCGGGTGAGATTAATGCAGGTAGAAACTGATCATATAAGATTAACTGATTAAGAAAAATTTAACCTATAAAAAAGGAGTAAGAGATGACAAAGTTAAGAGAATTTTACCACTGCGAGATATGCGGAAATATTGTTGAAATCGTGCATGAAGGGGCATCCTCCCTGGTATGCTGCGGAAAGCCCATGATAAAGCTGGAGGCAAAGACCGAAGATCAAGGACAGGAAAAACATGTTCCCATAATAGAGGAAACTGACAGTGGCTTCACAGTAAGGGTCGGAAGTGTAGAGCATCCGATGGAGGACGAACATTATATAGAATTCATCGAGGTACTGGCAAAGGGTAAGGTATTGCGGAAAGAATTAAAGCCCGGACAGGCCCCGGAGGCAGAATTTTGTGAATCAAAATCAGATATAATAGAAGTGCGGGAACATTGTTCTGTGCATGGATTATGGAAAAATAAATAAGGAGGAGAGCATAAAAATGGCAAATCTAAAAGGAACAAAAACTGAAAAAAATCTTCTTGCATCTTTTGCAGGAGAATCTCAAGCCAGAAACCGCTATACATATTTTGCCAGTGTGGCAAAAGAGGCTGGCTTTGAGCAAATAGCAGCAATATTTCTGGAAACTGCTGATAATGAGAAAGAGCATGCAGAGAGATTTTTTAAGTTTCTGGAAGGCGGAGACGTAGAGATCACAGCAAGCTACCCGGCAGGCACAATAGAAGATACAGCGGCTAATATAGAAGCTTCTGCAGCGGGGGAAAATATGGAGTGGACAATAATCTACAAAGAAGCAGCGGAGATCGCACGAAGTGAAGGTTTTGAAGAAATTGCTTCAGTATTTAAAGAGATAGCAGAAGTAGAGGAGCAGCATGAAATACGATACAGAAAATTACTTAAGAATTTAAAAGAAGGCAGGGTATTTAAAAAGGATACGGTAGTTAAATGGAAATGCCGCAATTGCGGATATGTTCATGAGGGGAAAGAAGCTCCGATGGAATGCCCGGCCTGTGCCCATCCCCGGAGCTATTATGAGCTGTTCTGTGAGAATTATTGATAATTAGAACATCTCTAACTTAAAAATTGTTAAAAATCACATAAAATGTTAACATTATATGTGTATTAATATTAAAAAAGCGGATAATTATGGAAACGAAAAAAAGAACACATATAGTAGTACCCGATGAGCTAATAAGGGAAGTAGACAGGCTGTCCGGTAAAAGAAAACGGAGCAAATTTATAACCCGGGCCATACAGAGGGAAATACAGAGACTGGATTATATAATGGCTGTAAGGGAGACATCCGGTGTCTGGGACGAGAAGGATCATCCTGAATTAAAAGATGGAGTTGAAGACTGGGTGAAGACATTAAGAAAAGAAGATATAAAAAGGCTGGAAGAAATTAAGTAATGGCAGAATATCTCCTTGATACAACTACAATAATAGATCATCTGAGGGGTGACAGGGAAGTATCTGCATACCTTGAGGCAATCGGTCGGAGAGGCGATATTGCTGGATGCTGTTGCATAAATATCACAGAGGTTTATTCAGGCATGATGGAAAAAGAGGCAGAGAAGACCGATAGGTTTATTAATAGCCTCTACTATTATGAGGTAAACAGGGAAGTTTCGAAAGCAGCAGGAAAACTGAGGCAAAAATATCTTAAAAAAGGCATAACTCTGGCAACCACGGATGTAATTATTGGGGCTGCAGCTTTAATATATGGTTTGATACTCATTACAAAAAATATTAAACATTATCCCTTTCCCGAATTGGAGATTAAACTGGTTTAGGAACTAAAGCGGGCTTATTTTTTAAATATATCTCTAGATATTTAAAAGTATTTGATTTATCTTCCTGACATATTATTTAATAGCTAAAGGATCCTTTCCATAGATTATAAGTGAGATGATTCTATCTTCTGGATTTTTATTTATAACCTCATTTTTAGAAACTTATTAATATTTTTTTATAATTGTAAAAGTTCTCAAATTTGCTTCAGAAAAAATAAAGGTTGTAATTATATGGCAAGAGGTTTAATGTATTACAGTTTAAATGAGCCATAGACAGTATTTATAAAAAAGCCGGAAAAAGTAATAGCAATATCCGGCAGGAATGATTTGAGATCTAATAATTATGGAAATTCGTAATGTAGCAATTATTGCCCATGTTGATCATGGCAAGACCACCCTGGTAGATTCACTGCTCCGCCAATCTAAAACGAAACTAAACAAGGAAGTTGCTTCGGTAGACTGTATAATGGACAGTAATGAACTCGAAAAGGAGCGCGGCATTACAATTTTTTCGAAGAATGCCTCGGTGATCTGGCGCGGCACAAAGATCAATATTATAGATACCCCGGGCCATGCTGATTTTGGCGGCGAGGTCGAGAGGGTCCTAAAAATGGCAGAGGGTTCGCTCCTGCTTGTGGATGCTCAGGAAGGGCCTATGCCGCAGACACGTTTTGTTTTAAAAAAGGCCCTTGAACTTAATCATAAAATCATTGTAGTCATAAATAAGATAGATAAGCCAAATTCTAATATAAATAAAGCATTAAATGATACTTTTGATCTTTTTATAGAGCTTGGAGCTGATGAGAAAACTGCAAATTTTCCGGTTCTTTATACGTCCTCAAGAATGGGTAAATCCGGCCTGGAGCCCCATTTGCACCTGATGCAGGACATTACGCCATTATTCGATGAGATCATAAGCCATATCCCTGAACCCGGTGGAGACATAAGCCTGCCTTTGCAGATGCTGGTGACTTCAATAAGCTGGGATAATTACAGGGGCCGTATTGCAACGGGCCGGATCTATAATGGGAAAATCGATTCGGGACAGGAAGTCATGAGAATAAACCGGAAGGGCCAGATGGAAAAGTACAGCCTGAGCTCGCTTATGACATTCCGGGGATTGGCACAGACTGAGATCGGCGAAGCGGCAACCGGAGAAATTATTTCAATTGCAGGAATACCCGACATTATGATAGGCGAGACAATAGCGGATATCAATACACCGATAGCCCTGCCATTGATCGAGATAGAAGAGCCTACCGTCAAGATGAATTTTTCTGTCAACACATCTCCTTTTGCAGGCAGAGAGGGTCAGTTTACGACTTCAAGACAAATAAGGGAGAGGCTCTATAAGGAGCTTGAAAATGATGTAGCATTGAAAGTGGAAGATAATCCTTCAGGCGGATGGACCGTTTCCGGCAGGGGCGAATTCCATTTAGCTATTTTTATTGAAAGATTGCGCCGGGAAGGTTATGAGCTGCAGGTTTCCCAGCCCCAGGTCATCATTAAAATAATAGAGGGTAAAAAATTCATACCATATGAAGAAGTTTTTATTTCTGTGCCGGAACAATACTCAGGCGCAGTGATCCAGAAATTGGGAAGCCGGTCCGGCCAAATGAAGAAGATGGAAATGAAAGAGGGAACCGCATATCTTGAATTTATAATACCGACATCCGGACTATTTGGCTATAGGCGGGAATTTATGACAGATACCCGCGGGACAGGTATAATGAATAGCCTTTTTTACCGTTACCAGGCGGATAATAATGAATGGAAAAAGCGTGAAAGGGGTTCACTGGTCGCATGTGAGAGCGGCACGACGCGATTATACAGCCTTACTAATATTCAGAACAGGGGTGAATTATTCTATGGTCCGGGCTCTAATGTATACAAGGGCCAGGTAGTCGGGCAAAATTCCCGGAATAAAGATATATGGGTAAATGTCTGCAAGGAGAAGCAGCTGTCAAATATGCGCTCCAAAGGCGATGGCGGTATGGAACATTTTAATGTTCCCAGGATCATTGGCCTGGATGACGCTCTTGAATATATTGACGACAGCGAACTTGTTGAAGTGACTCCAAAAGCTGTCCGCATACGCAAAATTGCTCTAAGCGAGCTTGAAGCAAAGAGGAGCAGAAGAGTCCTGGCAGAATAAGCTATGGGGTAAATAATGTCTGAAGAATTATAAAAATGTTTGACATTATAAAAAATAGGCTTATAGTTATATTGCTATAAAGTAATATACTATTATGAAGTTAAATATGTATAAAAGGGATATATTCAAGGCTTTCTCCAGTGATATCAGGATGAAAATATTCATGTTTTTACTGGAAGAGAATATGTGTGTCTCGGGAATCGTAAAGAAGCTAAATGTGTCACAGCCTACAGTCACACAGCACTTAAAGATCCTTCAGCAGACAGGGTTGATAAAATCAAAAAAGACCGGTTACTGGATGCATTATTCAATCGATGAATCTAATCTTGAGAAAGTGAAAAGTGAATTAAATAAATTTAATGAAACTTTGCAGATTAAAGATAGAAAGTGTAAAGCCGGTGCTCAAAAATGTTCTTGTAAAAACAAAAAAGATATTTGTTAGTACATTTGAAATAGCAAAATAAAGGATTATTTAACTTATATAATATTTAAGGATGTAGTATGAATATATTGAAATGGAGACACCTGAGTCGAGTTATTTTAATGTTACTAGTGTCTCTGCATATACTCACCTGGTATGTATTTGGTGTTCATGCAGTTGGCAGCATTGGAATTGAAGCATTATTCTCCGGTCTTTCACGAGGAGTGATAAATGCCGGATTTATTTTCTGGATATTGGTTTTTATCTCAGCATTGCTTTCTGGCCGGGTCTTTTGTGGATGGTTTTGCTGGTTTGGCGGATTTCTGGAACTTATGGAATGGAGTATCGGCAAGATCAGGATCAGGATTCCAAAACGCATGCTTCTATACCTTGGAGCCTTACCTTTTGCTGCTTTGATATTCAAGATCTACAGTTCCCTTTTACTTAACTGGCTCAATGGTTTCCCAGCTGAGTTTGTATTTAAGCTATCTGATGTTGAACCCTGGGGCGGCCAGCAAACCGGGATTTCAATAGTTATTACTCTTATTCTATTTGGTCCGGTACTATTTCTGGTATTTGGCCGAAGGGCCTGGTGCAGACACTTATGCCCTATTGGTGCCTTGCTTAAGATATTTAGCGGTGCAAGTATTTGGAAGATCCGTCTCGTTAATGATGAATGTATTGGCTGTGGAAAATGTAATAACAATTGTGATATGCAGATTGATGTAATGGGGGAGCTTAAAGCTAATGGTGAAGTCAAAAGCCTGAGCTGCACTCGCTGCTTCAAATGCACCAGTGATTGTCCCAAAGGAGCCATTGCTTTTAGCCTGAAACGCAAAAAGATATCATTATCTTCCAATGCTATTGCCAGAATAGATGAAGCTACGCTTAAACGGAGGAAATTCTCTATATTTGATATTATTATTTCTGTGTTGTGGATCGGCATAATGGCGGTATTTATATTTACTGGTATAAATAAGGGTGCTCCCCAGGAAATAAAGGTATTAATGCAGATAGTGCCCATATTGGCAATTTATGGTCTGGCATGGATGGGGCGGAAGATCTGGTTAAAACTTAGGAAACATTAACTGGTTTCCCCTTGTGTTGCACTATATGAAATTATAATTAATTTGCTTTTGGGGTCCTTAATAGTATAATATTAAATTATAGGAAAAGGATATGAGGAGAATAAAATGACTGATGACAATAATTTATCCACGGAGAATTGTCGAGATAGAAAAGAAAAGAAAGATTATGCCAGTTCTGGAATGGCAGGTTGTGCCTATTTTATAGCTTTTATAGGTGCAGCAGTCTATTTTATTCAACAGGCGACCTCTTTTGGTATGGGCGTGCTTGGTTTTTTGAAAGCCCTTGTATGGCCATATTTTCTAATCTACAATTTGATGGAATTTCTTAAAATGTAAGTACTTTTTTGGCTGCTCTAAGTCACGAAATTTTGAACTAATTTTGTAGGGTATTCTTAAGTATAAATTTAATTCTGCCGGTTGTGCCAGAGAACACTATTTTTTCCACTAGCAGCACCTTGAACAAAAACCTCCAGCCGTCCATCTTTATTTTTTCCAACAGCATGAATATTTGAGATACTGATATTAGGTAGTTTGCCTAGATTATACCAGCTGCTCCATGGTCCCTTCTTTGGTTCCGTTTGATACTTGTACCATATAGAAGCCTCGATGTTAGTAGCAAACACCACAAGACAGCCATTGCTATCACATTCTACTATAGGTTGATGCACCAATGGTACATTTCCAGGTCTTCCGAGACTACCCCAGTTTATCCAGGGCCCCCTGCTGGGTTTTGGCTGATATCTATGCCATAAGGAACCTTTGCTGTTGTCTGCACCATTCCAATAATCTACAGCAAATACCTCCAGACGTCCGTCACTATTCTGTCCCACCGCCACCGGTATACGGTTAAGTGAGGTATTTGCGGGATTACCCATTTTGCCCCAACCAATCCAGGGCCCCCTGCTGGGCTTGGATTGATACATATGCCATAAGCTGCTCCTTGTGACAAAAATCTCCAAACGGCCATCGCTATTATGGCCTACTGCAACAAGCTGGTTATTCAACGTATTAACACCTTTTGGTTTACTCAGACTTGCCCACTTACTCCAGGTTCCTTTATTGGGCTTTTGCTGCCAGATATGCCAGATGCCTTCTTTAGAGCTTGAGCCCCCATCAGCCCCTGCAGCAAAAATCTCCAGTCTACCATCACTATTTCGACCTACACCAAGTTTATTAATTTTTACACTTTTAGAAGGTGATCCCAGGTTTTCCCACCCGGTCCAGGGCCCTTTACTGGGTTTTGATTGAGAGATATGCCAGAGATCGCCCCCCATATAGGTAGTGGCACCTCCAGTATAACCAGTAACAAAAACCTCCAGCCGTCCATCTTGATTATTAAATATAACAGGATTGTCAAGGACTGAAATACTGGTTGGTTTGCCCAGACTTGACCACCCGGGCCAGGGCCCTTTGTTGGGTTTTGGCTGGTATATATGCCATAAGGCCCCATCTCTGCCAGTAGCAAAAACCTCCAGCCGTCCATCTTGATTATTTCCAACAATAAGTCCATCGCGTAGATAAGCTTTGGGCCTGCCCAGACTTGCCCAGCCGCTCCAGGTGTATTTACTCATAATGAACCTCCTTTATTTAATCTTCACTTTTCTAAAAAAGGATATTTCAATACTCGTATTACAACTATTATTACAGACTTAAGTAAAAATGAAAATGTTTTAAAAATTATTTATTAAATGTAGCTCACGCAGTACCGGATTATAAAGGAATTAATTCATTTGATGAAAATAAAAATATTATAGAATATCTTGATATATCAAAAGCAAAAAGGCCAAGACAGAAACAAAAGAGAGTCAATATAGATTTTCCTTTGTGGATGATTGATCTATTGGATAAAGAAGCCAGACGCTTAGGGGTACCAAGACAGTCGATTATTAAAGTATGGTTAGCAAAGCGTCTTGAAAAGGTATCTTAAAAGTTGGCTGGCCCGGGTTGCGAAATTTCGAACCTATTTTTAAGTCAATTAATCAAACTAAAAGGCTTATTCGCCTAAGCATAGATGCTTGTATCCTTTAAATATTTTAAAACCTAAAAATATTAGGAAATATTGTATTCAAATTGTATTTGTTGTTTATCCAATTAAAATATAAAAACAGCTTCTAAAATAACATTATTGTATTGAAGCAAATCTATACTTTTCTGTATAATGTATGAAAAGAAAATATCACAATAAAGACA
>CBEVGD010000016.1:0-23846 GCA_965549355.1 uncultured bacterium
TCCAGTACCTTTTCCAATGTACCTTCCATGCAGGCCCATTTAAAATACAGATACTGGTTATTTTTTAATGGATATACATCAGAGATACTGACCATCTTAAATTCAGTATCGGGCCCAGCCACTCTTTTTAAATTTTCCTCTCCATAAAACTCCGCCCCCCCCCGAAAGGATTAATAACTAATATTTTCATTTTCTTTTCCTTTTAATATTGTTCTAAATATTTTAATTTATTATTTAATATCATATTCTTAATAATTTGATAGGCCTGGCTTGCTAAACTTTTGTGTTCTATTTTTATTGACACATTAAATCCTTTTTTCTTTTATTTAACCCTATATTACTGTATGTTTAACGGGATATGGTATACGGTATTATAGTATTTGCAAGGATAATAAAATATAATTTGATGTCAAGTAAAACTTATCTCAATGATTATATCTAAAGATTATTATATTCAACGCAGCCATTTATTATAGTCAGCTTAACATCTATATTATCATCAAACACTGCAATATCAGCATCCATGCCTTCCCTGATCTCACCTTTTCTATCAGAAAAGTTTATCGCCTTTGCGGGATTAAAGGTTGCCATTCTAACAGCATCTTCCAGCTTAACGCCAGTATGGTTTATAAAATTTCCAATAGCTTTATCCATGGTCATTACGCTGCCGGCAAGACCCCCATCTTCCAATCTTACCGTATCTTCCCCATCTCCTATAATGGCTTTTCTTCCATCCTGCAATGAATAAGTCCCCGGAGGAAAACCGGTCATATTCATAGAATCAGTGATCAGGATGATATTTTCTACGCCTTTGCATCTTAAAATAATCTTCAGCAGCGTGGGCTTGACATGCACTCCTTTTTTATCAGAAAGCACTTCACACATAAGCTGGTCGCATATGAGCAGCTCTTCCTGTATGCCCAGCGCCTTGACCCCTCCATCAACCTGGATAGAATCCCCCATAGCATTAAGTAAGTGAGTAACAAGGGTTATGCCCGCACCCAAAGCTTCATGCATCTTATCAATTTTTATATCCGTATGTCCTATAGAGACAATAATATTATTCTGCCTTAAATACTTTATTAACTCCAAAGCGCCTTCCAGTTCGGGAGCCACAGTCATTACTATAAGGTTTCCACCACCTGCTTCAACCAGCCTTCTATAGTCTTTATATTCAGGAGTTCTGACCAATTCTTTTTTCTGAGCTCCAAGATCCGGGTTTAAATACGGACCTTCTGAATTGATCCCCAGAACCTTTGATCCCCTGCTCTGGACTTTCATGAAATCATTTATTTTCTTACAGGCATCTACCATCCAATCAAATTCTGCTGTCCAAAGTGTTGGAAGAAAACCGGTGGTACCATGCTTGACTTTAAACTCGGCCATTTGATCAATAGGATCTTTCACGGCATCAGCATCATTTGCTCCATGAGTGTGAATGTCGATAAAGCCGGGGGCGATATAATTATTGTTTGCATCAATTATTTCATAATCACTTATATAGTTTTCATCATAATGCTCAAATTCCTCAGTACTTATTAATTTTTCAATTTTTCCGCCTTTTAGAAACAATACCCTGTTTTGAATTTTTTCAAATGGTGTAATGATAATTCCATTTGTTAGAATTAGATCTTTCATAGGCTATTTCTCCTTTTCTCTTTTTAGGTAAATTAAGTCATTTTTTCATCACCAGAGACACTACCGGGCCATTAAACCCCGGGTGTCCTATATCATTAAGCATAACCTTATCCGGTTCCAGTGCAATACTGTAAGGAGCAAACCCGCATGCTGAAAATAATGCTTCTCCATCGGAGACACTTAAAATATCTCCATAGGTTATGCTTTGCCCGGTAAGGTAATTTAATATAACCTGGCTGATAATAGTAAGCAGATCCCCTTCACAACCTGTGACTATGCCTTCATCCGTTATTAAGGAAAGGGCAGGACAGGGAATACATTCATAATCCTGAGATAATTCATACTGGCATTTTAAATTTATAGAATCCAGGCCAAACCTTTTAGCAAGCTCTTTTATAGCATAATACAGCCTTCCTTCCTTTTCCAGGTGAAGTTCTAAAAGGTAATGTTGTTACTTTTACTTTTTCTAAAATCTATGTTCTATCGTTTTTACTTTCTAAATCATCAAATGCAATATCACCTTCAACTATGGTCATATAAACATTTATGTCCTTATCAATTATTGTAATATCTGCATCCATGCCCACCTGAATATTCCCCTTCTTATTATCAATTCTCAGAAGTTTGGCCGGATTGTAACTTGCCATAAGCAGTGCATCCTTTATGTCGATACCGGTATGATTTATCATATTTTTAACAGCATTATTCATATTCATCACACTTCCAGCCAAACCATTATTTGCTTCTAATCTATTTACATCCCCTTCGAATACTATAAATTTCCTGCCATCTGAAAATGAATAAGTACCCGATTTTAGACCGGCTGGAAATATTGAATCAGTTATAATAATAATTTTATCTTTTCCTTTAACTCGTAATAGTATTTTTAAAAAAATGGGATCTACATGAGCACCATATCTGTCAGCTATTACTTCAGCCATTAGCTTATCATTTATCATTAGATATTCTTCTACCCCTACTGGTTTTACTCCTCCGTCAATTTGAGATGGCTGACCCATGGCATTAAAGATATGAGTTATTAGTTTTGCACCATTAAGTACAGCAAAATCTACCTCATCTCTTGATGCCTCTGTATGCCCGATAGATATAATCACACCATTTTGATTGAGATATTTTATTAGCCCTTTTGCCCCTTGAATTTCTGGCGGAACAGTCATTACTTTTAAAAATGGGAGAGCTTCTTGTATGATTGCTTCGTATTCCTCCCTTACGGGCCCTTTAAAATATTCTGGATTTTGTGCCCCATGTTTTGGATTTAAGTAAGGACCTTCCATATTTATTCCTAAAACTCTTGCTCCCCTATACTCTTTACTGATAACCTCTTTAACTCTTTTCAAATTATTCATGGTGTCTTTAAATAGCAGTGCTGCAGAAGTTAATAAAAAGGAAGTAGTTCCTCCGGATGCATAATGCATGGCGGCATCTTCAATACTGTCTTTCTCCAAACATAAGAAGTCTATCCCTTTTGCCCCATGGTTGTGAATATCAATAAATCCCGGTGATATTATTTTCCCTTTTAGATCAAAAATACTGTCATAATCTTTTTCATAAGATTTATTATCCAGTTTATCACTTTTAAAAATATTGCTTATTTTATTTCCAGTGATCTCTAATGCATGGTCATTTAGCTGTTCGAAGGGGGTCAATATTTTTCCATTAATAAAAAGGTACTTGTTCATCTCACTCCTCTTCCATCTAAATTAAAATAATTTATAATAATAATGTTTTTAAATTAACTTATTTATTTGAGTGGGGTGAACCCCTACAATTAGACACAGTATTAACTAAAAGATAGAATAGCTGATGAGACTAAAAAATACAAGAGATAGGGGCCTGAATGGATGATTATACTTATTCCCAATCTGTCCACAAAGATTTCCACGGTGTTATGAGTTATCTTATAAAGTTTATAAGAGATAATCATGGAGAACAGCACATGGAGACATTTTTTACACGGGCAGCAGCATATATTTATAAGCCGCTTATAGAAAGGATCAAGAAAAATAATCTCATAGAGATGAAAAAACATCTGGAGAAAGTTTTTACCATGGAAGGCGGCAAGTTTGATATTGATTATGAGAATGGTGAAATAACTTTCAAGGTTAGCAGGTGTCCTGCAATCTGGCATATGAAGGACCACAATAATGAGATAGATAAAGATTTCTGCAAGTGTTCGACAGAAATAGTAAATAAATCTATTGCAAAAGAGTGTGGCTATAATTTTTCAGTAGAATATGATCAGGAAAAAGGTCAGTGTATTCAAAGATTCCGGGAGGCGAAATAAAATGATATCTGCCAATGAATTTATTTTATTTTACAGCGATATTTTTAAATATCTGGATAATAATTTTGGGAAAGAAGACGTTGAAAAGCTGTGGGAGGGCATAAAAAATACATACTGCCAGAAGATAGATGCCATTATAAAAGAGAAGGGCCTAAAAGGAATGTATGAATACTGGTCCAAAACCCTGGCTGAAGAAGGTGGCAAATATCATCTGACATTAACTGATGATGAATTTATTATAGATATGCATTACTGTCCTTCAGTGGGAAAATTACTTAATACTCACATTGAACCTTATGAAGATTATTGCGGCCACTGTCCCGCCCTGTATAAAGAAATTATAGAAAAGCATGGGTTTAAAGCTGATTTCTATATCATCAACAGGGATAAAGGTGAATGCAGATTGCATGTCCATAAAAAATAAGACCAGCAAACGGTATCAAACCCGTCTGGTCAAAACCGATATCAAATTCTTCTACAAAACCCGGTATCAGTAGACCGGGGATATTCTGGGACAGACCGAATAATAGGACAAGACCAAAAAAATTAAATCATCAGCAAATACTCAGGTGCTTTAAATATCTAATACCCTTTATCCCAATCAGGTTCAATATTGCGGGCAATTGCCTCTGAAACAAATACATCAGTCTTAAGTAATTGGTGCAATGATGTAGGCAGCTTCGGAGTCACCGGTCCATGCAGACATAGTCTTGAGATCATTCTTTGCCATGATACGGCAGTAGTGCCGTCAATAGTAAGAGCGTTTATATCCATCCTATATTTAGAGCCAATGACCTCTGCCGGACCTATTGTTGCTGCTTTTGGCGGAACCATGGCCAGATCTCCGCTCATACCAAAACTGCCATGCAGGGAATTTTGAGCTATGGTAAATGGAGACAGAGTCACTACTCTTGCTCTCATTTTCTTCCACTGCTCAAGGTCAGCTTCAAATTCGGGAGCATCAGGCTCTATAAAGGCAAGGTGCCCTGTCCATCCCGGACCGCTATAACAGGCATCTGCCCCTCCCATATCAGCGATCATCTTGCCATAATCATCTATATTTTTTGTAGTGGGACCGATTATCTGTTCCTCCGGGGGGCGCAGGTTCTCGTCTATCTGATAATAGAAATAATTCTTAAGCGCTCTCATAAATCCCTGGGGATAACTTTCAGGAGCAATATTACCATCCTGGTCAGCATATTCATCCATGATGAAAACATTGAGGTTTCTGCAGTCTACTTTAAACCTGTTTATGAGCATGGCTACTTTCTTGTAGGCATGGGCAGGATTAGGAAGTATAAGTACCAGTCTTTTATTTTCTTCATCTGATTTCTTTATCCGGTAAAACAAGTCCATTATCCATACAAACTCTATTTGATCACCCGGCAGTACTTTTATTTTAAAATCCGGATTTGGGTGCTTCTCAATATCTTCCCTTTTTATTTTTCTAACTTTTTCAATTGCTTCCTTGTCCCTGAAAGGAACCCATTTTGACGGCTCATAATCAAATTTTTTCATTTATCCCCTTTTGCTCCTTTTGTTTTGCTTTTTAAAAAACTAAATTATTAAATATAGCCAGTATAAATTATTTATGAACTCTTTTCCTGTATCCCCAGAGTTTTAATTTTATTATTATAAAAGAAATAGCAAGATTAGCCAATGTCTTAAAATCTACAGTTTCAATAGCAATAAATAATAATATGATACTTGCTTATAAAATTTACCAGGTGAATTTTTCTCCAACAATCTTCTCTGCTTCACTGTAATCATAGGTACCGATTCTGTAAAAATTGCCAAAAGTTTTTATTTCTACACCATTTACAGCCTTTGAAAAACTGGAAGCTAAAAAGAGAGCGACATCTGCCACTTCATGCGGCTTGATCCATTTCGAAACATCCTCACCGGGGCATATTTCTATTGCCCTTTCGGTAGAAACCCTGGCAGGACTGATTGAATTCACTCTTAAACCATATCTTTTATATTCCAGAGACATTGTTTCGCTTAGCGTGAGTAAAGCAGCTTTGCATGCACAATATGCTCCATAATAAGGTGATGGCTGTGATGCGCATCTTGAGCTAATATTAATTATGCTTCCTTCTCTATTTTTAATCATATTTTTAAGTACCTCGGAAGAAAGGTATAGTGTACCAAAAAAATTAACATCAAATGTTTTTTTCCAGTTATCAATGTTCAAATCAACTACTGGCGTTTTTACGCCGCCGCCGGCATTATTCACTAAAATATCAATTCTGCCAAAATATTCTAAAGCTTCCCTTACCGCACTCTTTACCTCCCGGTATGAACTAACATCAGTCTTTATGGGAAGAGCCTTAGCCCCGGGACCCCTGGCAAACTCAGCTACAGCTTCAATATCTTTTTTAGTTCTGGAAAGAAGCACGAGGTCTGCACCATTTTGTGCAAACACTTTACTAATTTCTTTGCCGATACCTTTTCCTGCACCTGTTATTAAGGCAACTTTTCCTTCTAATAATTTACAATCCTTCATATTGTCACCCTTCTTATCTCAAGTTTATAAATTTAAAAAATTATACTACTGCTTTCATGATTTTTAGTATATATATTCATCTTTCACTCCCAATTTTTAACTTCATTTCCCGGTAATACCATTTTTTACTAAACTAATAATTTATTAACTGCTTTCTTTTCAAATATGGAATTCATGACCGCAAATATTAGCAATAATAACCACCCGGCCAGACATGTATATAAAATACTCAAGTGAGAAAATCTATCAATAAGCAGACCCGATATATACAGCAAAACAACGCTGCCAATATGAGCACTCGCATATATATATCCTAAAACAATACCTGAATTCTTTTTATTTATATCAAGCCCCATAGAGGTTACTAACATAAATACACCGGTGACACTTATCCCTATGCCCGCAATAAATAGTATCTTTATAATTACATTGTCAAAGAATAACAGTCCCATAAAACATACTATTGCAAAGACAGCATTTATAATTATAATCCTTGACTCTTTTAAAAACTTTAGTAAAAATATCTTCAATAACAGCCCGGCTATCTCACTTACTGTAAATAATATAAGAAACAGGGCACTCACCTCAACTGGGATATTGAAGCCCTTGAAGTAAGTTGTGAACCAATTCACGAATATAACAATAGCACCATTATGCAAAAAAACTATAATTCCCATTATTATTAAATGCGGATTAAGAAGAACCCCCTTATACATTCTAAAAAAATTTTTAACTGTATAGGATGCTTTTACTTTATACTCCGAAAGATCCAGTCTGATAATAGCTATAAGCATAATAATAAAGAGAGCTCCCACCCCTGAAAAACAAAATCTCCAATTTTTTTCCAGTAAAAGAACAGCTCTCGTAATCAATGCACCCGAAATCGCACCAACAAACATTACAACACCAAGATATAACAATCTTTTTGAACGTTGGTTCTTAGATGCCGAAGTAGAGCTCACAAGTGAATTCAGAGTTATGGCCAAACCACCACTACCAAATCCTGTAATAAAATAAGACACTGTAAGAAGGATATTTTCCCTGGCAAAACTAATCATTGCCATTCCAATGATCAAGAAAATATTGCTCAAAACTATTACTTTCTTTATCCCAAACAGTTCTATTAAATTCCCTGCCACAAATACTGCGATAAAACTGCTAAAAGCATTAATTGAAAGAATAACACCCATATAAGAAGCAGAAATCATTAAATCATCCGACATAACAGGAATTAAGATACCAAAGATTGTAAACGGCAATCCCAGCAACATACCTTCAAGCAGTGATATAAAGTATATCTTATTTTTCTTTTTTTTATCTAATAACTCTGCCAATTTGCGTATACTCCTTACTCTCTCTCAACAATAAAACGACTAGTATATATATTCCCTTGCTGTTCTAAACATTGCCAGAGCATTCTCTACTGGCGTATCAGGCTGGATAGCATGCGCGGAACATACAATATAACCTCCGTTTTTCCCAAGAATATCAATCCGCCTTATAACTTCCTTTTCTACCTCGTCAGGTGTTCCCATCGGGAGCAGTTCCTGCTCATCGATTCCACCATGAAAAGAAAGTCTATCACCGAAATGGCTCTTTAAAAATTCTGGTTCCATTCCTTCCGCCTTCGGCTGCAGGGGATCCAGGATGTCTATCCCCATTTCTATAAAATCATCAATCACCGGTACAACAGATCCGCATGTATGATAAAATGTCTTAAACCCCATTTCCTTAAAAGGCTTTACAAGCTCCCTGCTATATGGTTTCATATGTTTTCTCCAGAGCTCAGGGGAAAGCATCATACCTTTTTGTGTGCCAATATCACCGCCGCTAAGAAAAATATCGATCTGTCCGTCACTTGCCTCAATGGCACGCATTGTCCTTTCCTTGTAATATTCCATTACTTTTCTTGAAATAGCCTCAGCAATTTCAGGGCATTCAACTAAATCCATCAAGAAACGTTCAAGGCCCCTCATATACCAGGGTGATTCAAATGCACCTCCTGCAAAAAACATTATTGCCCGGCGCTCCTTATCATTAATACGCTTAATTTCTTCTTTTAAATGTGACATATCAAACCAGTCAGGACTTGGCCATGAGTACTCTTCAATTTCCTTTACGGTCTTCATGCGGCCCAGGGGATGAAAGGAAATTTCATTATAAACACCAAATTTATTTTTAACAGGCTTCCACTCAACACCCCAGAAATCTTTACCCGCACCTGAAATACCTGAAACACCAATAAATTCTTTTGGTCCAACATATCTTGGAGCAACATAACGAATATCTGCTCCAACATAATGCAGAAGCTCTTCCTGGCTTTCTATTTTTAAATATTTTTTTAATTTTTCATTCATCTCAGGAGTTGCTATATAATTGATTGGAGGGCGGTCCGGGTTTTTGTGGCTCAAAGCTGTCATTATACGTTCATAAGATGTCATTGCCATTTTAATTGTCCTCCTTATTCTAATTTTAATATTTTAATAAAAACACACTACTACTGCTTTTAGAAATACCCTATTTATCAAAATTTATTTCTTCAATATTGAACCCTGTTTTGCTTTTCTTGCCATACAGTTTTAATTAATTAAATTATTTACTAAGCTATTTAAATCAACATTCTCATTCAACTTTTAACCTGCACCATCTTATATGAGTTATAGATGCACTCGTACACCAAAAACACGACATTATATCACCATTAGAAAGTAGTTTTGCATGCGGCATCCCAAATGCAAATCCCAGCATTTGCTCAAGTTCTCCTTCTTTTTTTATTCCAATAATATCCCGCCCGGAAGCATCCCATAGCCTGACTTGATTTACTAAATCCCAGCTCTTACCTTCGTTTTCGGATACCAAAGCTAATGATTTTTGCTCTGCAGCTTCAGAATCGCCGGAATGTTTCCAGGTCTCAAAATTAAGCATTAGATTCTTATCATCAAGCTCTATTATTGTCCCTGCGTGATTTCCGATCATTCCTTCAGGAAAGGGTACTATTTCAGGTTTTGACCATGAATGGCCATTATCTTCTGATCTAAGTATAACTATATCAGGATCAGGATATCCGCCGGTTTCAGGATCCCACATAAGTTCCTCCGGATTAGATCTATCAAACCTGGTTAAAACAGCAATCAGTTTGCCATTTTTTAATTTCGTTGCTGCACCATGGTAATAGCAAAACTTTTTATCATCCCTTGAGGGATCCCACACAACTCCTTCTTCATTCCAGGTATTTCCTCCATCAGCAGAACGCAGCTTTGCAACAACTTTATCAGCACTTGTCATTGCACTCCCTCGGCTATAGAAACAGATCAGCTCTTCTTTGCCCAATTGCTCAATAAATGGGAAGTGAGCATGGATGGATTCATAACCTGGTCTTTGATTGCAATATAGTATCCCCTCATTGATGATTCTTATCATCTTTATATCCATTCATTTCGCTTATTATTTTATTTATTACCAAGCTGTCCATCCGCCGTCGATAATTATATTCTGTCCCGTACAATATGAGGAAGCATCCGAGGCAAGGTATAAGATGATGCCTTTAATCTCGTCCTGCATACCAATTCTTTTAAGCATTGTCTTGTCTGTTAGATATTTCCAGAGCCTGTCAAATTCTTTATTTTCTGGAAAATCATGAGCAAAACAACCAGGTGAAACTGCATTGACGCGAATCCCATACTCCGCATAATACGATGCGCAGTATTTTGTAAATTGAATGACACCTGCCTTGGCTACGCCGTAATTTGCAGGATTATCCCATCCAGTTTTCCCGTATACGGAAAGATCCGGAGAAACTACTCCATACATTGATGCAATATTTACAATAGAGCCTTTCCTTTTTATCTTCATTTTTTCAACTGCAAATTTTGTACATAAAAAAACCTGGTTTATGCTTCCATCAATGGCACATTGCCAGTCGTCAAGAGACATATCATCAAGAGGCACACTTTTTCCAAAGAATCCGTTATTTATAAGAATATCCAATTTTCCGTATCTTTTATAAACACTGTCAATAACACGGGCTATAGATTCCTCTTTTGAAAGATCTATTTTCTCCGCTTCAGCATATAGGCCTGATTCTGTTATCTTGCCTGCAACTTTTTTAGCTTCTTCTATATCTATATCAGCTACGATGACTCTGGCCCCTGCTTCTGCAAGTGCATATGACTCGGCAGTTCCAAGATACCCGGCTCCCCCGGTTACAATCGCTACTCTATCTTTTAAAGAGAACAGTTCATTTATTTTTCTTAACTTCATATGTCCCTTAATGCAAATTTATAAACATTTAACTAATAGTTAAATGTTGCCTGGCATGTTCCCTGCAGAACCAGGCACAATCAAATCCTATCAGCCCTACCATTTCAGTGATCCCTGGGTCCTTAAAGTTTATCTTGGCACAGAGGACCTTCTCTCCAGCTCTTAACTTTTTTAAAACCTTGCTTTCTAACATATCCTGGCTCTCCTTTGCATGGTTAACACATCAAAACAAATTTTATTGATAATTTCTTTTCTATATCAATTCAAACTTTTTCATCAAATCCTTAATCTTATCTTTTATATCATCCGGAACAGGCTCGAAATGAGACGGTGCGAAATTGCCTCTGTAGCCAAGAAGGTTCATAGCGTAACTAAAGGACGAAAATACGTCCAGCTTTATAAATTCATCCCTGAGCTCTGTAAATTTAGCCTGCCATAATGTACATTTATCCCATTTTTCTGATTCAAGGTCATTCCAGTAAGATTTAAGCCATTGAGGAAAAAGGCATGTAAACCCATCGAGATGCAGCTTCAAGCCAATCCTATGGAACATATCAAAAAGGTCAAACTGGGCCTCTATTATTGCGTATTCCTCATTCCCTTTAAAATATTCGGCTAATTTTCTTATATAATCTGCATCTTCAGAACATTTACTGCCCCATATATTTTTATGTTCAGATAATCTTTTTTGTGTTTCAAGCATTATCTTTGTTTTCGTCGTCGAAGGCAGATCGTAAAGATAGATAGGAAACTGCGACCGGTCAGCAATTGTAGAGAAAAATCTGATAAGTGCTCCCTGGGAACAGCCAAAATAATATGGTGTTGTCAGCGCAATACCGTCAATATCAAGTCCTTTCAAATTATTGATTCTATCCATTACTCTTTCGATGCTATTATCCATAGCTCCAACCAGTATTCTTGCATCAGGATTATTTTCTTCCTTAGCTTCAACCACTGTTTTTACAACTCTTGCATATTCAGAATCTTTTATGCCGGGCTCATCGCCCATTGTGCCTAAAACTAAAAATCCATGCACGCCGCCATTTATCTGGTCGATAACATGCCTTGTAAGGCTCTCTTCTATTAGATATCCATCCTTATCTCTTGGTGTCCCCAGTGCTGTGATAAAACCTTTTTCCATTTTTCTTGCCATCTAATAAACATCTCCTCTCATTAATAAAAATTTTTATAAAATATCATTACTTTTATAATTTTTGTTTTACCTGCTACCAGAGGCATCAGCAATTAAAGCCAGGCCGATCAAAGCTATATATGCTGTGCTTAATCTATGCCCTATTCTCAATATTTATAAGCGCAGACGCAATTATTGGATAGTTTAACTCCATTAAATAAATAATTTTTAATATCTTTTAAACACCGGCCTTACTATTTTACCTTCAAGCATTCTCTCTTCACTGCCTTCCTTTATCCAGTTAGACAAAAGCCCGGCACTTTCATTAAAAGCTATAATAGTCTCATCAATATCTTTTTCTTTATGGCTGTAGCAAATATTATTATAACCAGTAAAGTTTATGCCTCTTTTTATCATCTCCTGCTGCAGCAGACTTTTGTGTAAATTTCCATTTTCCCGGTCATCAAAGAAAAATATCGAT
The DNA here is from genome assembly GCA_965549355.1 of uncultured bacterium. Lineage (GTDB taxonomy): Bacteria > Actinomycetota > Humimicrobiia > Humimicrobiales > Humimicrobiaceae > M55B120. The sequence continues at coordinate 12,323 of CBEVGD010000016.1, forward strand.
CTGAAGTCCGGGCCAGCAAGCCTGATATAACTTTCAAGCCCGTATTTTTTTATAATTTCCCTGCAGCCTTCCGTTAGCCTTGTGCCCATTTTGTGGATATGACTCATAACATTTCTCTCTCTCATTTCATTAATTGTCGCCTTTGCAGCAGCAAGTGACAGGATCTCTCCGCCAAAAGTAAAAGAGAAAAAAACATCTTCAAGCTTTTGCATTATCTTTTTACTTCCTACCAGTGCAGATAGGGGCATGCCGTTTGCCATAGCTTTACCGAATGTTGCAAGATCGGGGACAACACTGAAATACTCCTGAGCACCGCCCAGGCTCCATCTGAAACCAGTTATAACTTCATCAAAGATCAAAACAGCATCATTTTTATGGGTAAGTTCTTTTACTTTGTTTAGAAAATCATTTTCTGGAAAAACTGCACCCATCGGCTCCATAATCACACAGGCAATATTATTCTTATGTTCCTTAAAAATCTTTTTTAAGCTATCTATATCATTATATTTAAATTTTTTCGTTAGATTTCTTACAGCTTCAGGAACTCCTGCATTTTTCTCTGTAATACCTATATACCAGTCCTGCCACCCATGATATCCGCAGCAGGCAATAATATCTCTTCCTGTATAGGCTCTTGCCAGCCTTACAGCAGCTGAAGTGACATCTGACCCATTCTTGCCATACCTGATCATCTCGGCACATGGGATAACATCGACAAGCAACCGGGCTACCTCGACTTCAAGCGGGTGCATCTGGGTTAAAATAGTAGCATCTTTAAGCTGATCTTCTATGGCCCTATCTACAGCCTCATAACAATAGCCCAGTATGATGGGGCCAAGACCCATTCCATAATCAATATATTCATTTCCGTCAACATCCCATACTCTGCAGCCTTTTCCTCTTTTTAAATATTTCGGTGCGACTCCTTCTACAAATTGAGTCGGGCCCTTGGACAGACACTGGGTCCGGCATGGAATCAGTTCCCTGGCTTTTTTATATATTCTATCCGACTCTTTAATTACCGGTCTGGATATAGCCATCACTCAACCTCCTTCTTATTATGCGCCTTACTTTCAGGTTTCTTTATTGATTACTTGCCTGCACTGCAAATTTTTTTGTTGTTTGGCCAATAAATATATATTTAACAAATAAAACTTATGGTATTTACCTTCTCTCCATCACATCGCATTAAATAATGATTTATCCATCGGTCTATTGCTCCATCTATCATAAATTAGTTATACGAAAAGCTCTTTGCTGCCCGCACCATAGCTTTCACATTCGCCTCAGGGGTAAAATCAGGAACCATATCTCCTGCAGCAAGAATATATCCACCACCCTGCCCGCCCGCTTTACAGCATGAAATCGATTCATCATAAACTGAATCCGATGTCCCATTTAAAAGTGTCAGGGTGTTTACACCTCCCATGAGAGCAACCCTTTTACCTATGCGTTTTTTTGCATCAGCCAGCTCTACTCCCCCCATAGGGTCTAAAGGTTCGACACAATCAACCCCCGTGTCTGCCATCATCTCAAGTAAAGGCACAACATTACCGCATATATGAAGATAGATTAAAATATTATTCCTATGGAGTTCATCACAGAACATCTTAAATCCTGGAAGACAAAATTTTTCAAAATGAGCAGGTGAGATCAGACTTGCGCTCGCTGAGGGGTCACCAATATAAAGAGCATCAATTCCACATTTTATTAGAGCTTTTGCATATTCAATCGCAATTTCAAGACCAGTATCCATAATCCTTTGAGCAAGCCCTGGATTATCTACAAGATCCAGCAAAGCCTGGCTTCTGCCGCGACGTTCTGAAAGATAATTTATAGTAAATCCAGGCGGGCAGCTTGCCACAAAAAGTCCGTTTAGATGTGCCTTTTCAACTGCTTTTCCCAGCAAGCAAAATGATTCGGTTCCTATTAGCTTATCTGCCTGGGCCTTTGGGATCTTATCTAAGTCTTCTATTTTTTCTACAGGTAAAATCGGCTCATTGAAAACAATGTTTCCACCTCCCTGCACATCGACTTTACCGATATTTTCCCCATTACTACCCTTAACTACCATATTTTTTCCATCGTCAAAAGCATCCATTCTTTTTCCTGGCAGGAACAGCCTTAAACCATCGACATCATAGTATTCGGCTGTTTTTAGTGCCAGGCTCAGAGTCTTGCCCGGATTTTTTATTGTATCCAGAATTCCATCTCTAAAGTCATCATAAAAAAGAGAAATAGCATGATTATGGCATATCTGAGGCATTGTCGGTATTCTGTCCGGCATTTCACTCTTCATGGCAATTCTCATTCTCTCTCTACTATTTAACGATCTGCCAATATTATTATTTTTCATTTTTTCATCTTCTATAATATGTTTTTATAAATTAAAATTTTAAAAACTCAGGTATTTCCGTAGCCACCCTTCTTTTAAATTCATCCATCATAGACTGGGAAACACTCTCATAGGGCTTCTTTACATCTACAGTATAGCCTTTTAGAAATCCTGTAGACATGCCTATGCATCTATCAATTGCAGAATCTGAATAGTTGAGAAAACCCAGGTCATATACGATCCGATAGAGCTTCTGTAATTTCTCCTGGATCTGCAAAGCTTCTTTGAACTTACCTTCAGTACAAAGCTCATACATTTTAAGCACCATCGGAGGATTCGCATAAATTAAAACATCATAGGACCCCCTGGCACCTGCTAATTGGTAAAAAGTTGCTAGCCAGGGACTCCCTGCGAAAAAGCTTATTTTAGGAAACTCCAAAGTAATTTTCCTGAAGCTGTTAATATCAAAACTGGTATATTTAACCCCTATTAAATTTGGATAGACTTCGCAAATCTCAGATAAAAGATCTTTATCCAGCTTGAGTCTGCCCCTCGCAGTATCATAGTGAATTATTGGAAAATTATTAAATTCCCCGGATAAATCTCTATACAGTCCCACTGCTTCTTTTTTGCTCACTTCATAAAACCACGGAAAAATAACCTGGAGTCCGTCAGCTCCCTTTTCTATTGCATACTGGCCTCTTTTTACCATCTGTTCGGTAGTTAGAGCGCCGATGCCGATCTGAGTAAAAACGTTCTTACCGTCCAGGGTCTCAATTAAAATATCAGTCGTAGTTTTAAATAGATCAAAATCCTGAGCAAAAAATTCTCCTGTACTGCCTCCATTATATATTCCTTTTACTCCATAATCATCAACCAGCCTGGTAATAGTCTCCGCAAAGACATTCTCATCAAGACTGCCATCTTTTTTCCATGGAAGCCCCAGACCAGCGTATACCCCTTCTAATGTTTCATAAGTTAACATAACTTTCCTCCTATTCTCTTTTGCTAATAAATTTTGTTGCTGCTTTTCCTGATCTGGTTTGATATCTTTGATTCATGAGCCGGATCAGGGGTTCAATCAGCTAATACCTTAGCTTTCATGAAATGTGTTAAGTGATTCCTTATTTCTTGCTTTGCCTTTTTGACATCTTCAGCAATAATACAGTCAAATATTCTCTTGTGTCTTTTATGGTTTACAAAAGCATCCCTTACTTCATCCTGGCTTTTACTGTTTTTATCAAAATGAGGTGATTGAAATTTTATACCATCAAAAATATTTAAAATATATGGGTTGCCTGCTGCTTTAATGATCTCCCTATGAAAAGCAGAATCAATAAAAGTATTTTCATAATCCTTCTTTTTGCATGCTTTTTTTATATCATTAAGACGATTTTCAAGATCCTCGATAATTTCTGAATTTAAATTTTCTATAGCCTTCTCTACGGAAAAACACTCAATCATGGTTCTTGCCTCATATATATCCCTGGCATATTCGGGATTTTTAAAATCAACTACCTCAGCTCCTTTATACGGGTATATATTGACAAATCCCTGCGACCTGAGGAGTCTGAGCGCCTCACGCACCGGGATAGAGCTAACATCAAATTCTTTGGCAAGATTCCTGTCCTTTAACCTGAATCCAGCCGGATACTCTCCGCTTATTATTCTTGACTTTAATGTCTCATAAATTTGATCTGCCAGGAGCTCCCTATTAATCTTTGAGCCAGTTTTGACCATCTGGATTTCCTCCTCTCTAAATCTAATAAACTTGTATAACTTCCCTATTATTCATGATAAATCTTTAATAAATTTAATTGGCTATCATCATCTTTCCACTATCCGCACTTTTCTCAGCTGCTTCTAGTATTTTAATCGACTTCAGTTTTTTTATCACACTTATAAAAACTATTTAAATAATTGCTTTTTGATCTTGCTATACTTTATTTCGATACTTGTAGTAAATTCCTTTAGTCTTTGCATATCCGATTTCTCCCAATCTGGCAGGGGTTTTCTACAATACCCTCCAGGAAGGCCGCTTGCATTTATTAATGCTACAATAAGACTAAACCAATTCTTGCCGCCTGAGAGATTATTAAAAAGATCAAACTCCAGTTCTGCTATTCTGGCCGCATCCTCAAAGCGTCCTTCATTCACTAATTGCATAAAATCATTCTCAATCTCAGGTATAAAATTAGCATATCCTCCAACATAACCTGTTGATCCATGCAGCGCCATTGGCAAATACAAAAGCATGCTGCCCCCGCCATATATAGCAAGACGGTCACGATATTTATATATAAGTTCTCTTGCCATATATAAATTACTGGTTGCAAACTTTACACCTAATATATTTGGTTCTGTTACAAACTTATCCCACAATGAAATATCCTCAGGCATAATCTGGTCATGATAAATAATAAGAGGTATATCATGATTTTTGCCTACATCTTTAAAATGAACCACACACATATCACCATGGGTCCTATAATACGGCGGAGTCAATAAAAGAGCATCTGCTCCTTCTTCCTGGTTTATATCAGCAAGTTCATTTGAAACAGCCGTAGAGGTATGCGAACAGGATGCCAGTACAAATGTATTCTCATACTCTGAACACATATCCACTATTGTCCCGATAATCCTGCGATGTTCATCTTTAGCTAAAGCAGAACACTGTCCCGTTGAACCAGCTGCTATAAAACATCTGATACTATTTTTTAAATAAAATTCCATTAGTTTTTTCAAAGCATCATAATCAATCTCAGAATTCTCCTTAAAAGGTGTTGTAACCGGGATTATCACACCTTTTAAACTGGATCTTAATTCTGCTAAATTCATATAGTCTCCCCATTATTTATGATAAAATCTTTAATAAATTTAATTGATTATCACCATTTTTCCACTATCCGCACTTTTTTCAGCAGCTTCTAAAACCTCAATTGACTTCAGTTCTTCATTATATGAGTACCCATAATCTTTCCCCGTTTTTACACAATCAACAAAATCTCTTATCTCCTCTATATACATTTCCTCACCGCGCAGATAACCCTTTTCAGGAGTTTCGCTGCCGGCTTCAAAAGTCTGCCACTCTTTCTCTCCGTCACGCTTGACTTTTACGCTGTTTTCATAATAGTAGTTACAGTGTAATATACCCCTGGTACAAGTAAGTTCAAAATTTTCAATCGTTGGCTTTGTTATTACATCAACAATAATATTGCCAAAAACACCACTCTTAAAGATACACATAAGATTATAGGTATCATCAATATCTGCTTCAAAATCAGGACTTAATTTTCCTTTTACACAAAATACTTTTTCAATTTCTCCAAAGACCCACCGGAGCCATGTCAACTGAAAAGCAGTCATTTCCCTCGCACCGCCCGTTTTCCTTTTTGACACATAGAAATCACTAAACTTTTCATACCAGCCATGCCAGTAAGGCAGAAAATTCCCTGAATGATAGCTGAAAGCAAGAGGTTTTCCAATATAGTTTTTTAAGAGAAGTTTTTTTATAACTTTTCTTTCGCCAAGAAGTATGGGGGTTTTCGAAGCAATAGCCTTTACATTTTTAGATTCCGCCATTTCCAGAACTTCTTTTATTCCTTCTTTGAATACCCCTGCCTCGCAGAAAAAATGTCTGTCATTTTCAATAGCATATTTTTGATATTTTAGATGTATGTCGGGTGGTGTTGATATTATCACTGCATCTACTGCTTTAATAACTGAGTCAGCACCATCAATACAAGATATGTCATATTTATTTGTAGCTTCTATTTTCCTATCCTCTCTTATATCAAAACCAAAGATGTTTGACCTGGAAATTCCTAATGCTAAAAGATTTCTTATCCTGCGTTTTCCCATTGATCCAAGACCCATTACAAGAAATTTCATAGCCTCTTCTTTCAGTATTTTAGTAATAAACTTATTTTTTATACTTAATAAAATGTTTAGCCTTGCAGAAGACTAGGACTTTATTTTAATATTTAAACAGACATTTCCTTAACCTTTTTACTAACATAATTATTGACCATGTCTATTCTATCCTGATTAACTTCAGGTCTGTGGCCAGCAATAATTTCTTTCGCTCTCTTATGGACTTTTTCTATCATTTTTTCTCCATCCCAGCCAGGACGATAGACTCCACAAAATTCTGATAAATAGTGCTCACCAGTTTTTAAATATTTCATAGTTAAATCATCTGTAAGATAGCTTCCGCGTATTCCCACCTTTTTTATAGATTCAATTCCTAACATTTCCCTGTCAACCTTGATTCCCTCATCATACCGTTCTATAGTCTCTACAATATCATGATGGATCAATATCTGCTCTGCACTTACTCCGCAAGCATTTCCTATAGTACCCATACCCCCCATTATGTGATTCCTGCAAAAATATGTAAAAACAGCACTTAGTGCAGCTTCTATACCATTTTGGATTCCATAATTTGGGCAAAGTGATGAAAAGACACCGCAATTAGATGGTAGATCCAGGTACTCTGTCATCTCCATGCTACCAATATGCAAAATATCTTTAATGGGGCCGCCATAAATCACATTCCCTGTTTTCATATCAATAGAATGCCCGCCTATTCCAACAACAAATGGAGCACCCTTTCTAACTGACTGAACAGCAACAAGTAAAAAAAGCATCTCTGCTATCCCTGTGACCAGACTGCCTGTAACAGAATAGGGTGCCGTCGCTCCAGCCATCTGACATGGGCCCCCTCTTACAAGTACTCCTTTTTCTATAGCGTATGTTAATTGCTTTCCAACATCCTTTGTTAAAAATAAGGGACTTACAGTAGCAAGATAGGCACTGAGAATCGGATTTTCAAAAAGACTGCTTCCAGCAATTATCTCAGATATATCTACCCAGGTTTTAAGAGAATTCAAAGAAGCAGGAGCACAGAAAAGTGAGGTGGTGGTATTTGATACAAATGCCTCTATGGTTTTCAAATCAACAATCCTCTGGTCTACATCCGAACATAACTCATCCATTTTATAAATATGGTCTACCAGCGGAAGAGCATCTCCAAGCCGTGCATGTCTTATGACATCATTTAAAACAGCTTTTCTTATGCCTTTCTCATAATCGAGCACAAAGGGGTCTATAATAAGGGACCCGTAATATCTATTGTCTCCATAAAGGTTTAATTCTTTCCCATTTATACATTTATATACCGGTTTCTTGTCAGTATCTCTAATACATTCTTTTACCAGTTCTTTTTCTATTTTTACAATATCAGACCCGTCACTTCCAATACATCCTTTTTTTAACATTACCTTGCGCAGCACTTCATCTTCTACTCCTACTCCCACATCTTCAAGAATTTCAAGCGCGCCCTGGAAAATTTGTTCTCTTTCTTCCCCGGATAAAAATTGGACCTTAATGGGATTTTTCATTTTGGAACCCATCTTTCTCTGTGGAAATTATTTTCATAATAAGTAAGTTGTGAAAGTTCCTCATTCCTTTGTATGGCCTTATTACATTGTCAATAATTTTATATATTATAAATAATATATCATATATAATCAAAATATATCTTAATTTATTTTTTTGAGTTTTAATATTTTACCAGAAATGATTAAATATGTTCATACCCCCTATCACTTATCTAAACTAATCTTAGCCTTTAGTTTAAAAGTTCTAATTAAAGATCTCTCTGGCATTATTATAAAAAATGTCCTCAATCTGGCTGTCGCTTAATTTAAGATTTAATACTGCAAGCTTTAAACATCGCAGTGATTCTATTCCTATTGTAACAGGTTTAATATTTGCATAAGATACAGGTCCGGATATCTTTTCTATATTACTCTCATCAAGCCATAAAAATGAATTTTCTACTTTATAATTAAAAATTCCGGCACATTCTCTTCTACCCATTTTCTGAATTCCTCTAATTTATAAGAAGATGCACTCTCATAAGGTTTTTTCACCGATAGGCTGCCTTTTATAAAACCAGAAGCTGCACATAGAGCTTTATCATAGGGTGCATCAGCAATACTTTTTATACCTAAAATTTCTATACCCTGCATTAATTTTGCTATTTTTTTCTGAATCCCAATAGCCTCTTTAAACATCCCATTGGCACAAGAGTTAAAATATTTGAGCATCAAGGGCGGGCACATGTATACCAGGGAACTATAGCATCCCTTTGCGCCAAAAGGGGCTGCGGACGCTAAAAGAAATTCTCCAACAAAAAAGTTTATTTTGGGGAAACTTGAGGCTAATTCTGCAAACTTACTCAGATCAGAACCGGTAAATTTGACTCCGATTAATCCAGGATAGACATCACTGATCTTAGATAGAATATCTTTGTCTAATCTATATTTATTTCTCCATATATCATAATGGATAATAGGAAAAGATTCAAAGGCACTATTCAAATCCCTGTAAAAACTGACTGCTTCACTCTCGGTTAATTTCGTCCAGTAAGGAAATGTGACCTGCAGCCCATCAGCTCCCTTCTCTATTGCATAAGAACCTCTTTTTATCACCTCTTCTGTTGTTTGTGCAATAATTCCCACCTGAGTCAAAACGTCTGTTCCTTTTACTGTTTCAAGTAAAGCATCTGTTAGTTTCTTAAAGAGTTCAAAATCACAGGCAAAAAATTCTCCAGTGCTGCCGCCAGTATAAATTGCTGGAATTCCAGCTTTAATGCACCGGGATACATTTTCTATAAAAGTACCTTCATCAAAGTCTCCATTTACATCCCATGGGATAGGTAATCCGGCCCACATACCTTTAAGATTTTTCAAATCCAGCATAAAGTTTTTCCTCCTGACAAAAGAACATTTATAAAATTTTTACCCATAATAAGTTCCTTCTCTTCTGGAGTTAAATCGCTCATTACCACTCGTACAGTCTGAGATGGTGCAAAATGAATCGGACTATCACTTCCAAAAAGAATCTTACCGGCCCCAATTTTATCAACTGCCCTTTCAAGGTATCCATGATATATGCTTCTGCTGGAGCTCGTATCGGTAAATAAATTCTTACTTTTTGAATTTAAAATTGCATTAATATGTGTAGTCGAGTCATAGACATCAATCTCGTTTCCCAGATGAGCCATGATAAAAATCGAATCTGGATAATTGCTGCTTGCTTCTCCTATTTTTAACGGGCTTGAATTTTTATCACCAGCATGTGATAAAAAAACTGCTCTTCTCCGGGAAGAGAAGTCAAGGATTTTATCTATATGTTCAGTGATATCATAATTATGAAGCTCGGGGTGAATTTTTATTCCAATACATTTTTTATAATTTAACATCTCTTCTGCTTGTCTCCAGTTTTCTGAAAACAAAGGATTCAATACAACCCACATTGCAAGCTCAGGTTTTTCTGCAACCACTTTATACGCATTTTCGTTTGCCCGGAGCAAAGCTTCTATGTCTTTAGCAAACAGGGCCTGATAATGACTTACTATAGTCACATCTATATTAGCTTTTTTTGCCAGAGATATGACCCCGGCAGCATCCCCATTATAATTATGGTTATCAGGGTATGTCCCGATATGTGCATGCATATCTATTATCATTTTATGATCACTTTCTATATCATTTTTTATGCTAATAGATCAAGAAGTAGGACTTACAAACCTGTAAACATTTTTATCATCTTCCCTGCTGACTTTTACAATCTTCCTGAACTCTTTATCATTTTTTTCAGGGTAATCCTCTCTGTGATGGGACCCCCGGCTTTCTTTCCTTAAAAGAGCTGAATTTGCAATGACAGCAGCAGTGTTTATTAATGATTTCAGAGTAAAATAATTATTTATATCAGAACTTCTATTGACTTTAAGCATGCTGGTCTTTTCAATTAGTTCGCCCTCAAGTTTATCAATTAGCCCCCTTAAACCCTTCTCTCTTCTACAGACGACAAGCTCTCTGGATACATTATCTTGAATCTCTTTTTTTATCATGCCATAAGTTAAGTTTCCTGTCCCGGAAAGTTTTACACTCTCATTTACCGTGGATAAAACTTCATCAGTATTAATCTTGACTGAATCCTCATTTTTAGAGTAAAGGGAAGCATTTTTACCTGCTATCTTTCCAAAAACCTGAGTTGCAGCCATCATATTGCCTCCCTGCCTATCTGCCCCATGAGGACCGCCCATTATCTCGCCGCAGGCAAACAATCCATCTACTTTTGATGCAGTACCTACATCTACATCAATACCGCCATTGTTTGCATGTGCGCATAGCGCAATTTCAATTAACTGCTTTTGTATGTCTATTCCTTTTTTTTCTATCCATTTATACCAGTTGATGGCTCCATGAAACTGGCTTTCAATATTGTTGATGTGTTTTGGGAGATCTTTTAAATCTATGTAGATAGCTTGATTTTCTGTTCCTCTCCCATTTCTTATTTCAGAACAAATACCTAAATCATAATACTTTGATATTAGCTTTGAGGTAAAGGGCCCATGTTCTATCCTTTTTTTAATAATCTCACCGAGAGACAAATCTTTTGGAATATATTTTTTTATAAAAGTCTTTTTATTGATATTTAATACAGGGGGGTTATATGCAAATACCTTTTCTGAAAAGATAATCCTTTTTGGAGAAACAATGCCATAAATATGTTGTATATACTCCATATTTATCAGTGACGCTCCAGCATCAAGAGCAAGTCCATATCCGTCTCCAGTCAGTTCCGGTGAATTCATATTATGTTTGAAAATTATAGATCCGCCGCCACAGGCAAAAATTACTGCTTTAGACTTTATTAAGACTAAATTACTATTTTTATCAATACCGATAGCCCCGCCGACTTTTTTCTTCCCGCCCGCTTCTTTCACTACAATTTTCACTACATTGAAATTTTCTAATACCTTTACTTTTCTTTTTTCAATCTCTTTTTTAAAAGTATTTTGAATATTTTCAAGATCCAGCGCTGCAGCAACAGGTCTTTCTATTTTTGCAAGACAACAAAGAAAGTCATAAAATTCACCATTGATCTTATTAAACTTTATTCCCATCTTTTCAAGGTCATAGACTCTTTCAGGGGTTTGTTCTATCAAAATTTTCACAAGATCCGGTCGGGCCATCCCTTCCCCTACTTCCAGTATCTCTTTTAAAAAGTAGTCGCGGGTATTGCCGTTCTTTTCTTCTTCTAAAAATTGGATTCCCCAGCCATGGACCAAAGGGGAAAACGTAGAACCGGTCCTTGTAAATTTTCCCTTGCACG
>CBEVGD010000017.1:0-23509 GCA_965549355.1 uncultured bacterium
GAGGCCTGCCTGAAGTTGTAGGCAAGTTTGCAAGGTTATTCATAGAGGATGAGAAAGAAGTCTTGAGTGAAGTGCGCGAAAGGCAAAAAGAGCTTGTAGAGGGCTATAAGGCTGACTTTTCTAAATATTCAGGTACAGTTAATGCAAATCACATACATAATGTGTTTGAATCTATCCCGGCCCAGCTTTCCAGATCTTTTGATGAAGAAGTTTCTAAATATATTTTCAAAGGCACCATCCCCAATCAGAAAGGATACAGCAGGATCTCAGGACCATTGGGCTGGCTGGCAAAAGGCAGATTATGCATAAAAAGTATGATTGCGTCAAAAGCCGAGCATCCATTAAAGAGCTATTGTAAGGAAAATAGATTTAAAGCTTATCTTTTTGACATGGGCATACTTAACTGTATGCTAAATACTCCTTTCCAGGCTATACTTGCTGAAAGGCTGGGATCATACAAAGGTTTTCTGGCAGAAAATTTTGTTGCCCAGGAACTTTATTCTTATCTTAATGCAGATTTGATTGCCTGGTTTGAGGGAAGATCAGAGATAGAATTTTTGATAAGTCAAAACGAACATATTATTCCATTAGAAGTAAAATCTTCCAACCGCTCAAGAAGGTCCAGGAGCCTGGATGCATTTGTAAGCAGATATAACCCTAAAAGAGCCTATAAATTAAGCGGCCAAAATTTTGGAAAGCAAGAAAAAAGAGGCATTATTACTTTACCTATTTATTTTTGCGGTAAAATAGTCAAAAATAATTAATAATGGCGGAAATTAGAAGCAGAATCCACAGAATTGTTTAATTTTATTCTGTTTATAGTCACAGGTGTTTAGGAAATACCTGATCCGGGATATTTTCAACGGTATCCAGATTTCCTGAAGCAGCAGACTCAAGAACTTTTCCCATAAAGCGGTCGATCATATCAGCTGTCATGGGCACAGGCATATTTTGGAGCTTTGATGAAAGCGCAGGGTCCTTTGCGGCTTTCAGGACTTTATCAATATGGTTTCTACTGAATCCTTCTATCTCGCCGAGAGTGGTCGGAAATCCAATACTTTCGGCAAATGATATCATTGCTTTTGCAGCATATATTCCAAGGGCTCTTCCAGAAAGTCTTTCAAAGCTATTTTCTACATATCCATATTTTGAAAATACAGAGCAGATAAGCTTTAGCGACCTTTCTATTGCCGGAGCAAAAAAAACTGCATAATATGGATTCATGATCGCACAGGCCCTGCCATGGCTCAATATGTCTACGAGAGAAAAACTTGCAAGATGGCCTCCATTGGTCCCTCCGATCATAATCGCATAACCTCCAAGGTCCGTACCGAGGCAAAGGCCGTCCCGTGCCCTGTGATCATCCGGAGCTGCTATGGCGCCGGGCAAATATTTGATTATAAGGTCCATTCCGGTTGCTGCGATGTCAAAAGCAAGGCCGAAGCCGGATCTCCCTTCAGTGCTGTAGAGGACCTCGACCAGGTGGAAGAGTCCGTCAAGAGCTCCGTCTGCAATTATACTGGAGGGAGTATTATAGGTCATACTGTAATCAAAAAAGGGAAAAGCCGGGATGATAGCATCGTCGATTATGAGTTTTTTCTGTGTCGTCTTCATATCGGTAATATTGGAATATCTTGTAAGGTGGGCGCCGGAACCTGCAAGGGTCTGCGAAGCGATATGAGGTATTAATTTTTTCCCCTGCCTCTCAAGCGCTTTTGACACCTTTTCTGTTCCGATATAATCATCTAAGCAGCCTCCGAGGGAAGCAAGGACTATGGAGCCCTTTACAGCATCTATGGTGCTCCCGCCGCCGAAGCTTATGATGAGCCCGGGATCATTATTTAAAATGTCTTTCCTGATCCTCTCCACATCCTCGCGCGGAGAATTCGGTCTTGCTCCTTTAAAAACGCCGACAAGGTCCGCTCCCTGCTCTTTAAGGCTTTTTTCTATTTCTTTTACATGATCATCGCTTCTGGGGAAAGTGCCCCTGAAAAGAAGGGTTCTTTTACCTGCAGGAGAAGCTACTTCTCCGATTTTATCCAGAACACCCGGCCCGAAAGTATAGGTACCGCCTTTAAATCTATCCAGGAGCTTCTCAGCCTCCGCAAATGTTGACATTTCTTGACCTTTCTTAGCATAGTTAATAAACCAAAATAAATATTTAATGCCCCGGCCGCCAATAGGCAGCTTTAGATCTATGCCCTGAACCTGTTTGTTATGGGGTATCTTCTGTCCTTGCCGAATGCTCTTGCGGTTATCTTTACTCCCGGAGAGCCCTGCCGTCTCTTATATTCGCTATTGTCTACCATATTAAGGACATCTATTACAATTGCAGGATCAAACCCCATCTCAATTATGGCCCCGCGCCCCAGATCGTCTTCAATATATGCCTTAAGGATATGGTCGAGCACATCATAGGGAGGGAGCCTGTCCTGGTCCTTCTGGTCGGGCCTTAGCTCTGCTGAAGGAGCCCTGGTAAGAATATTTTCCGGAATTATATTTTCATATTTTTTATTTATAAACCTGCATATGGAATACACTATTGTCTTGTATACGTCTTTTATGGGAGAGAAACCCCCGACCATATCCCCGTACAGGGTACAATATCCTACGCTTATCTCACTTTTATTCCCTGTAGAAAGGACCAGCCATCCATGTTCATTTGAAAATGCCATTATTATGTTGCCCCGTGTTCTTGCCTGGATATTTTCCTTTGTAACATTTATTTCATCCTCTGCAAAAACACTTTTAAGGTTTTTCAGGTAGGTCCTGTAAATGCCGGCAATGGGCATTACAATATATTCCACCCCGAGATTATTTGCCAGAGCCTCTGAATCTTCCCTGCTCTCACTGGAGGAAAAATCTGAAGGCATAAAAACAGTTATTACATTTTCCTTCCCAATGGCCAGAGCAGCGATCACGGCAGTGATTGCCGAGTCTATCCCCCCGCTCAGGGCGATCACGACTTTTTTGAATCCGTTTTTCCTTATATAATCTCCGGTTCCCAGGATCAATGCCTGGAGTATTTCTTCTTCGGGACAGGAGATAATAGTGCTGTAATCTAAGAGCCCGCTATTCTTTCCCATATTTTTAATCAGAGACATATTTCTTTTCTTTTTACCTGTACTTAGCTCTACTATCTGAACCGGAGCATAATCCCGGCCCATCATGTTTTTCTGATTTTTAAATCCGGCCCCTCTTGCCCTTGCTGCCGCGGCGCTTCCGGGATCAATATCATAAATAAGGCTATCCTCTATAAAAGGCAGGCATCTCGCAATGATCTCTCCTCTTTCATTTACCAGAAGGCTATTCCCGTCAAAAACAAGTTCATCCTGGCCCCCGGCCATATTCACATAGGCTATATTGACCATATTAGCTGATGCCCTGGCGGAGATCATTTTCTCCCTGGATTCGATTTTTTCTGTATGATAGGGAGATGCGGAAATATTTATTATGAGTTCGGCCCCGCCTGCTATTGCCTGAGCCTTTGCGGGGCCGGAAGCATAAAAAATATCCTCGCATATATTCAGGCCCACGAGGTGTCCGTTTATTCTGTATATATAATTGATATCGCCCCTGTTGAAATACCGCTCTTCATCAAATACCGAATAATTGGGAAGATGCTGCTTATTATATATGGAGCTTATTTTCTTTCCGCACAGCACTGCTGCAGAATTATATATGGACCCATTGCTGCTGTGCGCAAAACCCACTACGGCTGCAATGCCCGATACCTCTTCCTTTATTTTCTCAATATAGCTGATGTTTTCCTTTATAAAAGCTTTCTTCAGGAGCAGGTCCTCAGGAGGGTATCCGGTGAGGGCAAGTTCGGGGAATACGGCCAGGTCGGCATTATTTTCTTTTGCTTTCTCTATGTGAGATAAGATGAGTCTGTAATTTCCCTTTATATCCCCTACGGTGGGATTTATTTGAGCCAGGTATAATCTAAGCCCCATAGCGCCTCCTTATCAAGATCCCGGTTCCCGGATGAGCCGGCAATATTTTTTCTATTTCCTTCACGGGCCCATTTAGGAACCGATGATATTTTTTTTATACAGATAATTATATATATTGTCAAATGAATTTGGGTTCGGGCGGCCTATTTTGTATTAAAGTCTTTGAATGTGGACAGAAGAAAAAAATAGTAGAATAAAATCAATGTTTTAAATATAATGTATAGAAATCCTTAAACGGAGTGTAGTTTAAAAATTTTTATAGAATTATATTATGAAGAGCCAGTATATAAAAACAGATAATCTGAGCCAGTCGGATAAATGGGCAAAGATAATATCTTTTATGTTTGACGGTTCTTTTATTTCGATACCCGTATTTATCATTATCTGCATGATTGTTGTTGAGGACAAGATGGCTGCCCTGAGCTGGGCGCTTCTATGCATTCTTTTCGGTATGATGATACCGTTTCTATATGTCTTTTTTCTTTACAGGAAAAATAAGATATATGACATTCATATACCTGAAAAAAACAATAGGATGAAACCATTGCTTTTTACCCTTTTAAGCTATATTACAGGATTAATAGTCCTGTATCTTCTTGATGCACCCCCATTCTTAAAGGTTATTTTTATCCTGACCATAATTTCAGCTTCCATATATACAGTAATAACCTATTACTGGAAAATAAGCATGCATGCCAGCTATATTACTTTCATAGTCATAACATTTAATATCCTTCTGGGTCCATGGATGCTTCTGCTGCTTCCCCTCATACCAATAGTCGGGTGGGCAAGAGTAAGAGCGAAAAGGCATACAAAACCTCAGGTATTAACAGGTGCGGGACTCGCTTCCGTAATATGCGTCCTGGTATATAACTTCTATGGGTTCATAGGTTTATAAGCCTTTCCGGACGGTGACAGGATCAGGCCGCAAGACGAGCCATTAGCCGGTGCATCTTATATGCAATAAATATTTCCACAATTGTAAGGATAAGTGCAAGCGCTGCCGGCAGTATAAGGTGTCTGCTAAAAAGTTTTTCAGCCTGCCCGGTAAAGGGCGGGATCAAAAACATCATCACCAGGCTAACAAAAAAGAAGGTAAAGATGACTGAGATCCCTGAAAGGTAATAATAGAAATTCCCCAAAAAATCGAACCTGAACAGGGTAAGGACAATAAATACTATCAGGATTGTGATAAAGACAATAAAAGACGCCGGTCTTTTAAAGATCCGTTCTTTAATAGATTCTCTGTAATACTGAAAGTTAAATATAGGGTAAAGCACAACCATAATTGCTACCCCGCATAAAAATCCGGTCGAAAACCTTATAATATTATTGGTCGCATATAGTCCGGAATATGAAGCAAGGCCGTCGATTATTGTAGACAGGAAGAATATTGATAGAATTATAAGGACATATAGGGGAGGCAGGTCGTTTTGCTTCCTTCTAAACATAATAAAGAGTATTACTGCAGCAGCCATAAACCCGATATATATCCCGGCACATCTCGAACAAACGGGAGTCACGATATCTCCAAAGGCAAGGCTTCTTGAATCAAGCTGATGGCAAACAGAAAAGCCCACGAGATCCATTAGTATTTTAAACAATTTATTTAATACCTTTCTATATTTTATCTTTGAAGTTTATTAAAAACCCTGTTTCTTTCTGCAATAAGTATCCTTGTATTCTTTATCTCATGAGCACAATCAGGGATAAATTCTTCGTGAAGGCTATCTCTCACATTTGAGCACCGGCTAATTTTACTTAATAGTATTGTATCAGCAATCAGGATTTTTTTTATATTTAAAACGCCAAAAATCTTAAAAAACACTGGCCCTCTTTAAAAAACAAAGAAAATTATAGCCTTATATAATCAATATTGATAGAATTAGCATATAATTTTAAGCGAGCTTTATAAGCATCATTGATAACTTGCCTGGAATGTTAACAGGACCGGATCCGGAGATTATTTATGACCCATGATTTTCATACCCATACCTGTTTTTCTGATGGAGCCAGTATCCCGATCGAGATGATAAGGTTTGCTTATGCTTATGGATATAAATGTATCGGCATATCAGATCATGCGAGCTATTCAAATCTTGAGCAATTGATAGGACCTATTAAAAGGGATTGTGAACTGGCGGAAAAGTACTGGGATATCATAGCGGTCCCGGGAGTCGAGCTTACCAATGTCCCTGCCGTCAGCATTGACAGTATGGCAAAGAGGGCCAAAGAAGCAGGCGCCAGGATGGTATTGGTCCACGGCGAGACCATAGTGGAGGAAGTCGAGAAGGGCACCAATATGGCCGCAGTAAGCTCCAGGTACGTAGATCTTCTGGCCCATCCGGGCCTTATCACTCCCCGGGAAGCAAGGCTTGCCGCAGATAATGATGTCTATATAGAGATAACATCAAGAATAGGGCACAGTCTGAGTAATGGCAGAGTAGTAAAGATAGGCAGAAGTGCGGGAGTTAAATTTTTGATAAATAGTGATTCACACAGCCATGAAGACCTTTACAGGGGTGACTTTCAGAAGAAAGTCGCAATGGGAAGCGGGCTGAGTGAAGAGGAATATGATATTATAATAAATAGCAATCAGAAAGAATTCTTAAAAAAAATTGGATACAAATAGATTCTGGTTTATAATTAATCCAGCTTTAATGTATTTATTAAGATGAATAACAAACAGAGTTCATGGAGGTATCAATGAACGACAAGGTTGAAGAAGTAAAAGCTGAAGTAGTCGGCTCGGAGGACCGTCCCGGCCCAATGGCAATAGTTGCACTTATCTGCGGTATTTTAAGTGTGCTGTGCCACTGCGTTCCTGTTGCCGGAATGTTTTTAGGCTTCATACTGAGCGTAGCGGCAATAGTGCTCGGCATTATTGAGAACAAGAAGATCGGAAGAGGAGAAAGTAATGCGAAAGGCAAAGGGATGGCAACCGCGGGTATAATACTTGGCGCAGTTGGAATATTATTTGGTGTTATCTGGGCAGTTCTACTGGCAGTGGGAACCTTTGCCGGAATGTTTGGCGAGATGTTCAACTCTTATTATTAGAATCCTCAGAATTTGGGAACAATACTGGAAATACTCAGTTTTTTTGGCGGAGGGCTCTGCCATCAAAACATTGAGAGAACATTTAGTATAGATGCTTTTAATATGCCTGTGTGCTCAAGGTGCACAGGCATATATTCAGGCATTTTTTTATCTCTTCTTGTGATCGTTCTGCTGGAAAGAAAGATCAAAGGGGAATTCCCATCGCTTAAAATCGTATTGGCTGCAGTAGGTGTTTTCCTTCTTATGGGCGCCGATGTAGTGCTTTCCGTGCTCGGCCTGATAGAGTCCGGCAATACCATAAGGCTGGCCACGGGCCTTCTAACCGGATGGTTTATGGCCCTTCTTCTATTTCCGCTTGCAAATAATGTTATGTTCGGAAAGTTCATAAAAAGAAATTATCTGGATAGCAGAAAGAAATTCCTTATATGGATCCTGTCCGGAATAGCAGCTATTATAATATTTATTTTTACCTATAAATACATTTTTATCCTATGGAGCGTGATCTCCATACTGGGGCTGATAACTTTCACCGCTCTCATACTTTTTATACTTTTCTTTTCATTGAACAGGAGACTCCTCGGTTCCATAGGCTCTGCAAAAAAATATATCATAGCAATAATCATGGGGCTTATTTCAGCTGCGGCCCTTCTCTCCGTGTTTTCCTATTTAAAAAGATTTCTGATCTGAAATAAAAATAATAAATATTTTGCGGATTTTTTTCTAATGGGTATACTTGAAAATGATATACCCATAAATAATATTAAGCAGGCAGGGGAGCAAGTAGTATTAGAAATCGGCAGTGATGTGTATTGTAGTGTTGAATATAATAGGGTTTTTTTGATAATAAAAACATTGGAGGGATAATGGAAAACCTGGAACTAAGACCTGAAAAAGAACAGAGGACACTCTGGCTTATAACCTGGGCAGTGATCTTTGTTATAGGAACTCCGATATGGATAATGCTGCCGGTACTTGCCGGGGAAAATATTATTTTATTCGGAAGCTTTCTGATTATATGGCTAATCGTGATGATATTAATAGCATTCTGGATACCTGCAGCTTTCAGGGCTCTTGAATATACCATTGACAGCGATGGGGTAAAGATGAAGGGCGGAGTAGTGTGGAAAAAGCATGTAACCGTTCCTTATTCGAAAATAACTAATGTGGATATAACCCGGGGGCCTCTTCAGAGACACTATAATATCGGTACCATACATGTACAGACGGCTGGTGCCGGTGGGCAACAGGGGACAAAGGCCGAACTCAAGTTATCGGGAATAAGGGAGCTTGATAAGGTAAGGGAAGTAATAATAGAGAATATAAAGGACCTGAATTTTCCTGCCGGCGATAGGAAAATAATCAAAACAGAAACATCTGCCGGAGAAGGTCCTGTATTTAAAGATATATTAAATGAGCTTAAGGGTATAAGGGATATATTAAAAAACAGAGATATCAGATGACGGGCTCAATATTAAAATATAACAGGATATAGAACAAAAGGTTCTATATCCCCGGTAGAATTATTTAAAAACTCCTATTAATATCATAAGTTGATTCTTCCTAATTATGTTAAAATAATGTAATATTCTTATAGAATACTAATATATATTATATAAAATAATAATGTTTAGAATTCATGTAAAAGCTTAAAATAAATCATAATCAATTCAGGGGAGAGGTATGAAAAAAATTGTCGTTTTTCTTATTGCTATCTTGATTGCTCTTTTTATTTTACCGCTGCTATTACATGCTACCGATCTTTTACCTGGAGATATAGCTATAATCGGCATGAATAGTGACAATCCTGATGAGTTTTCATTTGTAAGCCTGATAGATATTGAACAGAATACAGTCATTAAATTTACTGACAATGGAGTCCATCCAGATGGTTCTTTTAGAAGTACCGAGGGCATATGCACCTGGACCGCCGGAGCAGACATATCAAAGGGTGATATAATTACATATTCCAGTTCAGGAGGCTTTAGCGCTACCGGCGGCTTTGCACTGGCTGCTGCCGGGGACCAGCTTATAGCTTACCAGGGTGATGAGGCTTCTCCAGTATTTATCTATGCTATTCAGACCAACAGTACCCAGTGGCAGGCTGATGCTACCAGCGCCCAAACTTCCGCGCTGCCCCCCGGATTGGTAAATGGAGTAACGGCGGTAGCAGTAGGAAGAACCCCGAGCCCCACAGGTGAATGGGACAATTCAGTTTATGATATGAGTGTAACCAATGGGACAAGAGAAGAGATACTGGCAGCTATTGGGGATGCCGGCAACTGGAATGGAAGCAATAGCAGAGTAGGCTTGCCGTCGGATGGTTCTTTCAGTATTGAAGGGGGAGAATCAATAATTGAAGCACCTCTCACGGAGCCTGTATGGGTAAGAACTATGCCCATGACCTGCTGGCAGGTATGGGTAAATGAAGACGATATGTTCGAGTTTGTATTCTGGTACCCTTATAAAAATAATAATTGGGTAAGGATCTATGACATGGAAGGCAATAGTGTGTTTGAAGCAGATCTACTGCTCAATGACCCCAGACTTATTGTAGATTTGCCTGACGGCATGTATACTGTAAAGACATTCCATGACAGCGAAGAACCAATACAGGAATTTATAATAGGCAAACCATAGAATATTAAATTAAAAAACAACAAAAAAACGTAAATTACTTAAAGTAAAAACGTATCAGGTATTTTTTCAGTTTAATCATTAAATCTGAGTTGAAAAACTTTGCAAAGATTAAAATAATAAACGGACTTGATCTCATCATTTTTATTATTACCTGTAATATAAGTTTTATCCTGGATCTATAACCCTTATAAACATTATAATGGAACCATAAATAACCCCTTATTTCCTGAGTTCTTGTAAAATCAGGCAGTTCAATAGCAACCTGTCTTCTTTCAAGTTTTACATCTTTTACTTTATTTAAAAGATTATTTTTTTTGCAGTATTCATACAGATCTGTTCCGGGATAGGGGTAAAAGATATATTCCATAATCTCTTTTGGCTGGCTAATTCTGCAGATTTTTATAGATTCTTTAAAATCTTTATGCGTCTCACCGGGTAATCCGATCATTATAAAAAAATTGTAGTCTATTTCATATTTTTTTGCTAAATCTATAATTCCCAGGATGTCTCTATTTGAATATTTTCTTTTTAGTACTTCTTCTCTTACTCTCATACTGCCGGATTCTATTCCTATATTTAAGGATGTAATATTTGCTCTTTTAAAAGTTTTAAATAGACTCCTAAGATTTGTATTTTGCATAATCCTGATATTTATACGAAAAGAAAGAGGGGTGTCTATAGATCTATTAAATTTTTCAATTTCATCACATAACCCGGTTGCCCACTTACTATTTACATTAAAGCTATCGAGTTCCAGGAACATACTTTTTTCTAAAGGATATTTTGCATGCAGTAATTTTATTTCTTTTATGATATTTTGTGGTGATCTATGCCGGATATAATTCCCACCAGTAATTTTTCTCAAAACATGATTAATACAATATGTACAGTTAAAGGGGCAGCCCAGGCCCAATAAAATAGAAATATTCTGTTCCAATAAATTGGGCTTATAATCCACAGATTCTTCCCACATTTCCCTATCTGCAAATGGCAATAAATCAATATCCTGAAAAAAATCTGCCAGGGGATTTTTTTCGATTGCACCATTGTTTTTGATCCATAAATTCTTTATTCCGGATGGAGATTCTCCGTTTTTAAGCGTATTTGCCAATTCTAATATAGATCTTTCACCTTCACCGATGCAGATTGCATCGAAGTCATCCCCGGATACCTCTTCAGGTTTTAAAGTTGAATGGGGCCCTCCAATAATTAAAAATATATCAGGATAATTAGTTTTGATGAATCTTGATATACCGGAAATAAATTTATATTCTGTAGAAACAGAATAAAAACCTATGATTTCAGGCTGATAATCTTTAATCTTTTTACTAATAATGCTATGGTTTTTCTTGCCAAAACTTCTACTTAGGATTTGCAGATTTGTATCGTGATTATTATGCTTTAAAAAAGAAGATAAATGTGAAATACCAAATTGTAGAAACTCATAGCTATACAGAGGTTTTTCAACAGATATAGCAAGTTCCAGTGAATAAATAAATAGAATTTTCATTTCTCAAAATATTTTTTAATGATTATAATAAAATTACTTTTATTATAATCATATTATAAAATAATTGTCAATAAAATAATATATAAATTAAAATATTAAATTACCAATATAAATATTATATTTAAAATATAGAATTCATTTTTTTGAAATACTATAGATAATTCTGAAAAGGCTCAGGGAGACCAGAAAGATCTTTTATAATGTTCCTTCTTTAATATTCCAAATAGCATAGAAAAAAAAATAAAACCGATAAGGGTGCCTCCAAGGGCTATGTAAGCTATATATTCCCTTCCAAAATACTCTGCTATATAACCGTATAGCGGTTGAAAGACAATAGAGCCCGCAAAAGCAAAAGCAATAGTAAACCCAAGTATTGTCCCGGAATTTTTGGGATCCCTGTTTGCCGCAATAGCATTAGTAAGGGGGAAGATAGCAGCAAAGAATATTGCCTGCAGGGACAGGGCTGCTATTTTTATATAGACAAAAGGGATGAAACTAAATATAGCAAGACATGTGATACCGGCAAGACAGCTGTAAAAAAGAATATTTATTTCCTTATATTTTGCAACGAGCCCTGTGGCTACAATCATCCCTATAATAGAAAACAGCCAGTATGCAGACAGAATAGCAGAACCGTAAGCAACCCTTATGCCGAAACTTAAAAAATATGTGGTCATCCAGGTAGACAGCCCCATAATGGAACCCATAAAGAAAAATAGGATCAGGCTTCCCATTATTACTGCAGGATCCTTAAGTATTCTGAGACTGTTTTCATGTGAGCCGGGAATATTTTTATTCTGAGAAGAATTATTATCCAGGATTTTTTTCTTCGGGCATATTTTATAGAATACAGCGATAAATACCAAATAAACAAAAGCAAGAATAAGGAAAAAGTATCCGGGTAGAAATTCAAAATATAGGATACCGCTTATTACCAGAGGACCCATTACCGCACCTGAGTACCAGGCTATATCAAGTTTGAGAAAAATGCTGCTCATATCCTTTTTAAAGAGCTTGGAAGAAAATGCATGGACCGAAGTATCGATTGTACCGAAACCAATACGCAGAAATATGGTGACAATAATAAAGATAATAAAATTTAAGTATGTTCCGAATAATGCAAAGCCTAAAAAAAGAAAGAACAGGCCGAGAAGGACAAGTTTCTTTATATCCACCCTGTCAGATAGCCTGCCGGCAATAAAATTTGCAATAAGGGCTGCAATAGAACCGATAAACAGAGCAATGCCTATCCTGTCAAAACCAACATCTATCCCTTCAGCAATTATCGGGATCAGGGGATCGATGATTATGATAGAGAGTCCAAAAAGTACAAAGATAAAATAAAATGTGATAAGTGTCTGTCTTTTAGTCTTTTTGTTCATCCATGCTCCCTGTTCTATAACCTTCCATGTCTATTGCTATATGCCCAAAACCGATAGCTTTCAATCTCTTCACTGTCTTTTTCCTCATAGGCAGCTCTATTAACCGGGAAATATCTGCCGGGTCAAGTTCTATCCTTGCTATGGGATAATGATAGCGCACCCTTACCTGTCTGAATCCAAGACTCCGGATGAATTCTTCCGCTCTGTCTATCATTTTTAGTTTTGCTGCAGTTATTTCTTCATTATATGGTATTCTCGTGGCAAGACAGGCAAGCGGGGGAGCATCCCAGGCGGGAAGCCCCATTATTTTTGAATATCTTCTTATATCTTCCTTTGTAAATCCTGCTTCGGCAAGCGGGCTTCTGGCGCCGAGTTCTTTGAGAGCTCTTAAACCGGGACGGTATGCTTTCAGGTCATCATGATTGGTGCCATCCGTAAGGTATCTGAGGCCCTGCTTTTCTGCCAGGTTTAAAAATTTTGTAAAAAGGATTTTTTTACATATATAGCAGCGCTCCGGCGGATTAGCTTTAAGCGATGGACTTTCAAGCAGATCCATCTTGATGATAGTGTGTTTTACTTTTAATCTTACGGTCGTTTCCCTGGCTTCCTTTATTTCCCTGTATGCTGACATAGGCGAAGAGGCAGTGATGGCCATTATATCAATGCCGGATAATTTGCTTGCCACCGCAAGAAGAAAAGTGCTGTCAACTCCCCCTGAAAAG
Source organism: uncultured bacterium (assembly GCA_965549355.1). Classification (GTDB taxonomy): domain Bacteria; phylum Actinomycetota; class Humimicrobiia; order Humimicrobiales; family Humimicrobiaceae; genus M55B120. The sequence goes on from CBEVGD010000017.1 coordinate 13,265, forward strand.
GCAATTGCAAATGACCCCAGCTCCCGGAGTATTTCTTTCAATCTATTTATCTTTTTTCCGAGCATATCTTCAGCCATATATTCCAGGTAAATAAATTCATAAAAAACATAAAAACAGATTAAACTAAAAGCAGGAATATTTCAAAATATAAAAAGGTAATTTTTTGTAAGCAGTTTTGATAAAATGATAAAGAATGGATTAGAATGGAGAACTGAATGGAAAAAATATTATACCTTGATTGTTTTTCCGGCATAAGCGGAGATATGATGATAGGAGCTTTGCTGGATGCCGGCCTTGATATCGGCTATCTTTCAGGAGAGCTTGATAAGCTTGGGCTAAAGGGCTACAGGCTTAAAAAAAGCAATGTGACGGCAGGAGTCATAAGTGCCGTTAGATTTGATGTAGAGATCACCGGAAAGCAGATAGAGAGAAACTATACTGATATAAGGGCTCTTATTATGGGGAGCAGCCTGGCAGAGGAGGTTAAAAGGACCTCGCTGGATGTATTTGAAAGCATAGCTGCAGCAGAAGCAAAAATACATGGCAGAGATGTAGCTGATGTTAATTTTCATGAAGTAGGGGCCGTAGATTCCATAATAGATATTGTGGGAACTGTGATAGGTCTGCATAAGTTAGAGATAAAGAAGGTCTTTAGCGGTCCCGTACCTCTGGGGAGTGGAAGCATTGATACTTCCCATGGAAAACTTCCCGTACCTGCTCCGGCAACGCTTGAGATCCTCAAAGGCGTTTCGGTATACACGGGTGATTTTGATTTCGAGGTCACTACTCCTACAGGAGCCGGTATCATCAGGACTCTGGCCCGCGGCTTTGAAGGGATCATGGATATGGAGATTGAAAGCATAGGCTATGGTGCCGGCTCAAAGAGTATTTCGGGGCATAGCCACTCCTACAGCAGCGCACTTCCCAATGTGCTCAGGATAGTTATGGGAAATCAGGTAAAAAAGGAAGAGAAGATCAAGAAGGGTCATTCATGCGATACAGTCATGCTCTCGACTAATATAGATGACAGCAGTCCAGAGGTACTGGGATATGCAATGGAGAAGCTGCATGAGCAAAAAGCAGTCAGGGATGCATGGCTGGAGCATATATATATGAAAAAAAACAGGCCGGCCTTCAAGTTGAGCGTTATATGTGATCTTAAAGAAGAAGCAGCCATGGTACATATTATATTTAAAGAGACGAGCACCATAGGCATAAGAAGGGAAGAAATAAGCCGCTATTGCCTGGAAAGAAAGATAGAGAAAATAAAATTGCCATATGGCGAGGTGGAAATAAAGACTGCAAGGTTTGATGGAAAGGAAATAAACTCTTCTCCCGAATATGAATCCTGCAGGGCGCTTGCAAAAAAGACCGGAAAGCCCTTAAAAGAGATTTACCGCGATGCGCTCTTGTTTTTTTCCAGAAGGTAATATCTAAGGCGTTTTTTAATTTAAATAAGTCGATCAAGTCCAGTATGCTCTTATTTTGTCAATGAGGGTTGGCTTATATTGCATAAGTTAGTACCATAAATGTGATTAATAATCCAAAAGTTCATTTGAATTATGTGATTTTATAGTTTATAATTTATTAAAGTAAAAATTATATTGGATGAAAGAGAGTTATATTGTATAGAAAAGCAATCGGTGAGCTACAAGAATGGAAGAATAATGTCAATAAGATACCTCTTATAATCAGGGGGGCCCGACAGGTTGGCAAGACATGGCTTATGAAGGAATTTGGCCGGACCCGGTATTCAAAAGTTGCATATATTAATTTTGAAGAAAATGAACGTATGCAAAGGCTCTTTTCAGGAAACTTTGAGATTCAGCGCCTTATAAATGGTTTGAACCTTGAGACAGAATGCAAGATAGAGCCAGAAAATACATTAATTATATTTGATGAGGTACAGGAAACACCTCATGCCTTAACGAGTCTTAAATATTTTCAGGAAAACACACCAGAGTACCACATAATCGCAGCTGGTTCTTTACTTGGGGTTGCACTTCATCCCGGTACATCTTTTCCAGTGGGCAAGGTTTCTTTTCTTGACCTGCACCCTCTATCATTTTCAGAATTTATTCAGGCAATGGGGAAAAAAGAGTACCTTGATCTTTTGCTTAAACAGGATTGGGAGCTAGTGTCAGATTTTAAGGACCGCTACATAGAATTACTTAAGCAATATATCTATACAGGGGGTATGCCCGAAGTGGTGGCTGCATTTGCAGAAAGGCATGATTTTAATGAAGTAAGGGAAATACAAAGGCGGATTTTAACAGCTTATGAGCAGGATTTTTCAAAACATGCACCCAATAAGGCTGTACCAAGAATACGAATGCTCTGGAACTCTATTTCTTCTCAGCTTTCAAAAGAAAACAGAAAATTCATATATGGACTTGTTCGTAAAGGGGCGCGTGCCCGGGAATATGAACTTGCAATGATGTGGTTAAGCGATAGCGGGCTTATACACAGGATCAACCGGATCTCAAAACCAGGTATGCCACTGAAAGCATATGAGGATACCAGTGCTTTTAAGCTTTATATGCTGGATACAGGTTTGCTTTGTGCATTATCAGGGTTGGAAGTAAAAACCCTTCTTGATGGAAACAGGATCTTTAATGAGTTTAAAGGTGCCTTAACCGAACAGTATGTACTTCAACAGCTCAAGTGTGAAAAAAATCTACCGGTATTTTACTGGTCTGCAGATGCAGGAACTTCCGAGGTTGATTTTATTATTCAGATGCAGGAGATGATAATCCCTATTGAAGTGAAAGCTTCTGAAAACTTGCGTGCAAAAAGCCTTAAAGTATATAGAGATAAATACCACCCTGAGATTTCCATACGTAATTCCATGTCTGATTATAGAAAAGAAGATTGGCTGGTTAATCTGCCGCTATACGGCCTTCCGGCATTAGGCGGAGTGTTTGATAGGGATCCATTATAATAGTTAATCAGGAAATTTACAGTAATTTCTAATAACTCAGCATCATTTACCATTATTGAATATACATTTGAGCTAACAACAAAGTCATTGATCACAAGAACCGGTATTTCATCACGACTTAGCAGATATTTGATAAAGAAAATAATTTTTTATTGACTTACTGTGTATCATATAGTAGTATACACTATACAGTACATATGTAATTGTGTTAAGCAGGGTAGACAGCGAGGTTAAAAGATGTCAATTCAGGATACCAAGATTGAAGCAGAGATGAACAGAGGGGTTTTGCAGATCATGGCTTTACTGGCTTTGGAAACTCCCATGTATGGTTATATGATGCTCAGGTTTATTGAAGAGATTGGATATTCCGTCGAAGAAAATACTCTGTATCCTTTATTAAGAAGGCTTGAGAAAAACGGATGGATAAGCAGCCGCTGGGTTGTGGAAGATGACAGGCCAAAAAAGTATTATGAAATTACTAAGGAAGGAAAAATAATCAGAAGTAAACTACTGGGTATCTGGCAAATACAAAATGGAGTTATAGCAAAATTATTAAAGGAGATTCAAAATGGATAAAAACTTAAAATATTATTTGGAGGAAATAGATCATTATCTGATTCTAAGTGAAGGGAAAAAAGAAGTTATGGCAGAAATTGAGAGCCATATTCTTGAGAAAACTGAAAAAGATTTTGGGAGAATTTCAAAAGAAAATATTCAAAAAACAATTAATTTATTCGGATCGGCAAAAGAAGTTGCAGAAAAGTATCTTGAAGGCTTTCAGATAATATCCCCCTCTTTTAAGAATTATCTTTTCAGATACACCTGGATTTTATTTATAATTCATTCTTCTTTAAAGATAATATCATATGTATTTAATGTGGATTTTTCAATTAAGGGAGTTATGCAATTACTGACTGAAGCACCAGCAACCTGGATATTTGACTTCGGTATAACTGCTTTAGTTTTCTATTTGATTACCCAGACTGAAAAAGATATAAATCTTAGCTGGCCAAAATTCTCTATAATTAAATTTATAATAAAGATACTACCCTTGAACGCACCAAGTAAATTGAAAATTGGAATCATGGCAGGTCTTCAGATCATCTCTCTCTTAGTTTATTTTAAATACAATACTCTATTTTTTAAAACAGTTAATCTCACTCATCCTCCAGAACCCCTTTTTGAAGCAGCTTTTTCACAGTTCATGTCCTTATTAGTAATCGGCTTAATATTCTTTGAGCTTATTTGCAGTATTTTGCCTTTTCTTTTTAAAACATATTGGATAAATCTGATTAACAATGTTGTTTATCTGGTAGTAGTTATTTTTCTTTTAAATTATCCTTTTAAAGAGATATTTATTAATCCTTCACTGGATGTTTTAAGACCAATAGGCTCATGGATTCTTATAGGGGTTTTAGTTATTGTGATGTTTGATCTGTTCAAAGTTCTGATATCAATGATAAGAACAAAAAAGCAATAATAAACATTATGCGAAAAGGGGAGAGTAAAAGAAGAACATGCAAAAAAGACCGGAAAGCCCTTAAAAGAGATTTACCGCGATGCGCTCTTGTTTTTTTCCAGAAGGTAATATCTCAGAGTCTCCTGGATTATAGCTACGGTCGGGACAGCTATAAGGAGCCCCCAGAAACCAAATAACGCTCCGCCGGCCATGAGGGAGAAAATAATGAGTCCGGGATGTACGCCTACCTGATATTTCATCACAGCGGGCGATATCACATAATTGTCTATCTGCTGGACCGCTATGAAAAGAAGTATGACCAGAAGAGCCTTTAAAGGTGAGATGAATAGTGCCGCAAGAGCAGCCGGTATAGCGCCGACAAGCGGTCCCAGGAGAGGTATTAGATTGAAGATGCCGGCAATTGCCCCGAGAAGGACGGCAACATCGACTTTCAGTATCAGAAGGATCACTGTGCACAATACTCCCACTATTATCGAGATAAATATCTGCCCCCTTATATATCTGCCGGCCACATGACTTGCCCTGTCTATCGTATTTATTACATGGATCTTATATTTTCCCGGGATCACCTTTATAAAGGTCTCTCTAAACTTATCTATGTCCTTCAATATGTAGATTCCAAGAATGGGCCCCACGATAAGATAAAGGACTATATTTATAATAGATCTTGTAAATATAGTAGCCTGCTCAAGGAAATTCATGTTTTCAAGGTCAAACCTTCCTACAAAGTATGAGGATATGGCACTCATATCGGGAGCCGCTATATTTTTGCCTATCATGTTTTCAATAGACTCGATTAAAATACTATTTTTAAAGAAATCATCAATCGTATCATTAAGATTCTGAAGATATGAAGGGAACTTGTCTATAAAGTCCTTGAACTGGTCCACGACTACGGGGATTATAAAGAAAAAGATAAGAGCGATTATTCCTGTAAATATAATATAGGTGATCGTAACTGCAAAACCTTTGCGCATTCTCCGCTGCAGCAGCATCATCAGAGGCGAGATCAAATATGCTATTGCCATGGCGATAATAACAGGGATCACCGCTATTCTTATTAGATAGATGATGTAGAGGAAAAGCGCAGCTATTATCAGAAATCCGATAATGGACCATGAAAATATCCCCAGCTTTTTCACTGCATCTCTATTTTGAAAAGATCTCTTTTTTCTCATCTTGCTTATTATAGTATATTTTTTTTAAAAATATAATCGTATTGTTCCTTAATAATTGAAGTAGCTATGCAATTATGATAAAGTTTAAATTCATGAAATATAAATAAAATTATTTCTTTAGGATAAACATATGCCCGGAGAATCAGTAGCTGCTTATATTAATAATACTATTGCTTTTACAATATTCATCCTTGTCTGTATCATCATATTTGTACTCATATGCCTGGTATCAGCCGGTATAAGAAAAAGAGTCCTGGGAAGAAACCGCCAGATACTTTATAGAGAAACAGACGAGACTGGTGGGGGTAAAAGTTTCACCGGAGTTCATCCCCGCATAATGGCGGATCCTTTCGAAAAGAGGAATACAGCACTTTTAGGCATGTCATTCATTCTTACAGTGCTGTTTATAATCCTGATGCTTGCTTCTCTTTATTTTTCCCTGAATGTTGGCCTAAGCATCACTATTGCTTTGGTATTTCTGATAATATTCAGCATAACAATCGTGCTTGTATATGTATTTAAGTCGTGGACAATTAAGTAATAATACCTCAAAGAAAATAAATTGGTTTCAAATATCGAGAAAAGTAATTTAAATATAATCGTTTCAGGATATGGCTGCTGCAGAAGCGAGATACTGGCGACGAGAGGACCGCTGTACGATATACAGAGATTCGGCATAAACTTTGTTAATCTGCCGGAGGATGCAGACATCCTGGTCATTTTTGGATTCTCAAGCAAAAGCGGCATCAATAGCGCCATTGATATCTATGAAAGGATGAGGCCGCCGAGATGGGTATTTGCCTGCGGAAGCTGTGCGATAAGCGGGGGAAGATTTTGCGGGGTCGGGCAGCTTGCAAAAAAGTTTAGAAAGGATATAAAGATCGATATGTATATTCCAGGGTGCCCTCCCAGGCCGGAAGCTTTCATCTATGCAGTTTTAAGGTTTATATCAGAAAATAATGATAATAGTACGGCAAAGGTCTAAAGATGTTTGAAAGTATCAATAATAAAGTATATTCCAGTCCGCGCATTATCTGTCTGGAAAGGACGGAAAAGATCCTGAGACAATTTCTTGAGGATAAAGCCGGCAGGATCAGCAGGGCAGGGCAGGATATATTAGTCGAACTGGACCAGGAAGATGCAGGTGCCGTAATTGCCGAAATTAAAAACAATCCTGAACTTGCAGTAGAAAGCCTTAAAAGCATAAATATTATTGAAGATGGAAAGAAAACCTGTCTTCTTTCGGAGTTTTCTGTTTCCAGTCCCGGTTACTCAATTATTCTGAAGATTAGCATGAAAGAAAGAATGCTGCGATCTGGTTTAGAAAGTATTATAAATCAGTTTAAAGAGTATTACGGGACAGCAGGATTCTATAAATCCGGGGAGAAGGCCGGAGGGGAAACATATAATTATAATATACCGGGCCAGATATTCTATGGATCCGGGGGATTCGGCATAGATTTGAGTCTTGAAGATGACATTATAAAAGCTGCTTATATTGATACTTCTGTAAGCAGGGCAATAAATAAAGATTTTTTCAGGGGTCTTGAAATAGAACAGCTTATAAGCTATATGGGAAGGTTTGACTACAATGCCGGAATATTTTCCGAGCTTGCCTTTTGTCTTGGCATAGAAGAATTACTTCAGTTGCAGGTCCCCCGCAGGGGAAAATATATCAGGATGCTTGTGTCAGAGCTTTTCAGGATCACGAGCCATCTTAATTTCCTGGCAGGGCTTGCTGAAATATTGGGCCATGATATGGTATGGAATATGATAATGATCGAAAGGGAAAAGCTGCTCAGTATTATTGAAGTGGTCACTGGTGCGAGAGTTATACCCAACTATATCAAAATAGGCGGTGTGCGATCAGAAATAGGTTCGGATATTATTAAGAAGATAAAATGCGATACAGCAGTCTTTTTCAAAAATTTCAGGAAGATAGAGAGGACAATAAAAGCTGACTTTACTTTTATAGAGAGGCTCCGCGGCCTTGGAGTCATAAACAAGGATATGGCCGGGGAATATGGTATAAGCGGACCTAGCCTGAGAGCCTCGGGAATAAGGTATGATCTCAGGAAGAATATGGATTATACTGGTTATCGGGACATTAATTTTAATGTTCCTTATACGAGGAATGGCGATTGCCTTGACAGGGTGATTGTAAGGCTTGGAGAAATTTGTCAATCAGTCAGGATCATACAGCAAATTGTAGAGCAGATACCGTCAGGACCCGTTGTGAAGCGAATAAATCTTTCCCATCTGGATTTCAGCCCTGCCCCTTTTACTGCTTCAGTTGAATGCCCCCATGGCATTTTTAAAATATTTGGAGAAGCAGAGGGGAACAGTTTGAAGACTTTTATCGTACTGGGTCCATCAAGACAGAGTCTCTCCCTTGCCGGAACCCTGTTGGAAGGAAATTCATTTGATGATATAGAAATCATTATTGCAAGTCTGGACATAAACGGCGGAGAGGTCATGGGTCCCGCATAAATGATAGACAGGACGTTAAATTGCTTATAATATTAAAAAAAATAGCATATATATTGATAATAGTGGCGGCAAACCTCTATATATGTTCCTATCTCGGTGCAAAGCTTTCTGCAAGGATGGAGCTTAGAAGAGGATACAGGATGGCCAGGACCGGCGGAATAGGTTTTCCTGCAAAAAGACTTCTATCCTATCTTGCCGGGGGGCAGGAAATCAGTATATGGGGTTTTATATTATTTGTTTTTTCACTTCTTATCTGGGCAGTGGTACCGATCAATGCAGATCTTGCCCTGGTAGATATGGACTCAAGCCTTATAGTAGCCTTTCTATTCTATTTGATCATCATCGTACTCAATCTCAGCAGCCAGAGCGGAACACGCTACAGCATAGTATTCGGGCAGATGGTAAAAAAAATAATATCAGTAATAAGTCTTGCTATCCCATTCTTTTTTTCAACAGTTTCCATAGTCCTTTTAAATAGGACATTGAGCCTGAGAGAAATTGTGGATTTGCAGCACGAGTATTGGAATATTGCACATCAGCCTCTTGGTTTTATTATCGCTCTCATGTCAACTATTATGGTACTTAAGATCCTCTGGCTCAACAGAAAAGGAACTCTGGACATATCCGGTATAAATAAAAGGGAAGGCACCGGGCTATCAAGGGCCGTGCTCAGGTTTTCTGAGTACTCAATTGTCCTTTTCATGACTTATATGCTTGTGATACTTTATATGGGCGGTTACAAAAACCTGTACTTTATCAGGGGTGATGTGATGCTGGGGATAAAATTCTATGCATTATTTATCTTTATTCTTTTTTCCGAAAAGGCCCTGGGGAGCAGCGTGTCCGACACGGGACTGCTCATGAGGATAAATGGCAAGTTCCTCATACCTCTGTCAATGGTCAATTTTATTATTACATTTGGATTTTTTATATATAGGAATATAGATGCTGCAACTATTTAAAAATTTTTTTATGACTCTGGGAAATATATTCAGAAAACCCAGGACGGTTGTATATCCAAGAGAAAAGATAATAATACCCGAGAGAAGCAGGGGGATACTCCATCTAAAACTTGATCTGGACTCCCTTGATGTCATATGCAATGGGTGCGGCAACTGCGAGGCTGCATGTCCGGAAAACTGCATAAAGATTAAAAAAAGGTATACAAAGGATGAAAAACAGGTGCTGGATAGATTCCTGCTGGATATTGGCAGATGTATATTCTGTGGAAAATGTATTGAGGTCTGCGAGCTGGATGCAATAGCTATGTCATACCGCTATCAGTTTGCGGATGCTGACAGGGAAAACCTGATAATGGAGAAGGCGGACCTGATAAGGCCCTCGGGGACCTTAAGAGATTTTTGGAAATAAATAATTGGAGAATAGATGTCAATAGAGAGTCAGAAGATAATAGAGATCATCCAGTATATTGGATTTGCGGGCTTGATAATTCCGGGGATTGCCGTTTTTTTTATATCGGACCTTAGAAAAAAAATCACACTGCTTTTTATAATGTTTGTATTTATCACCATACTATCCTTTGTCTTCTATTCAGGGGTATTACTGTTCATAGCGAGTCTTGCATTTATCTTTGTATTTGTCCTTCTTTTCCTTTTAACGGAGAAGCTTTTCCTTCAGGACAGCGGGAACCCATTGCCGCCTTCTGATACCGGGGAGAAGCATGCTACAGGGACCATTGCAATAAAAATAACAAACATTATGATACCGGTCTTATTCTGTGCGGGACTCGGGTATCTTATCCGCCGGCTTATGGCGGGGTACTTTCCGGCAGATAATAGAGCAAGGGAGATCTCCATAACAAACATGGAGGAATTATCAGGGATCATCTTTACCGAATACAGTATTATCATCTTCCTTATTATATCAGCTGCGCTGATATCTTTTATTTGGTTCACAGTTATATTGATGACCGGGAGAAAAAACAAAGGAGAGTGCAATAAATGAGCGGTGAACTCGTTTTCTATATGGCTATGGCATTATTTCTTATCTCTGTATTTGGACTTTTTGTATCTGCTGATATCATCTCAGTTTTTATGGCATACCAGTTGATGATAGCGGTTGCGATTATAAACTTTTTAAATTTTTCCATATATATAGAAACCGGACAACCATGGATCAAAGTATTTTTAATAATC
>CBEVGD010000018.1:0-22358 GCA_965549355.1 uncultured bacterium
CTGGAAAGCATATAATAATATCGGCCGCTTGCCAGAATTATCCTGCATACTATCTTTAGCCTGGTTAAATGATCCAGTGTACGGTATACAGTAGTGACTCCTATGCTGGGATCCTCATTCTTTACTTCCATATAAACATCATCAGCAGTTAGTAAGCTGGGTACTTTTGAAAGAATCTTTATGATTATTTCCCTTGGCTTTGTGATTTTAAAACCAGAACCGGTTATCCTGTCCTCATAGTACTTTTCCTGGTTTTTTTCTTCTATATTCTTATCTACTTCAGCCATTTTGCTCCCCCTTCTGTTAAGAGAACGGCAAAGTACAGAATAATATCTATCAAGCATTAGTAATAATTGTTACGATTATCAATAAGATACCCTATTTTTGGATTTCCGTCAAGTATCGGGTATAAGAAAATATTCTAAGGAAAAATTTTCATATATAGCCCGGGCCCGGTTCTCGGACAGGCTCCTATCCTACCATTTATCTGTACTGATATATTCGTCTATGGAATGGGCCGCTTTTCTTCCGGCACCCATTGCAAGAATAACTGTTGCTGCACCGGTTACTATATCTCCCCCCGCAAAGACACCTTTTACAGATGTCTTGCCTGTCTCCGGACCAGCTGCAATATTACCCCTGGAATTTAATTTCAATTCCGGTATGGTAGCAGTGAGAAGCGGATTTGGACCCTGTCCTATGGCCATAACCACTACATCCACATCAATATCATATTCAGAACCCTTAATAGGAACCGGTCTCCTCCTTCCGGAGTCATCCGGTTCGCCGAGCTCCATCCTGATTACTTTTATCCTGTCCACCCAGCCATCCCTGCCTATGATCTCCACAGGATTATTGAGGATCTTCAGATCAATACCCTCTTCTTTTGCGTGTTCTATTTCCTCATCACGAGCCGGCATCTCTACTTCACTTCTCCTGTAAATAAGATAGACATGCTTTGCCCCGAGCCTCAATGCGGTCCTTGCAGAGTCCATTGCTACATTGCCGCCGCCTATAACTGCTACTTTTTCCCCTTTCATTATGGGGGTGTCGCTTTCGGGAAATTTATATGCCTTCATGAGATTTGATCTGGTCAGATATTCATTTGCTGAATATACTCCATTCAGGTTCTCGCCGGGGATATCCATAAAATAAGGAAGTCCGGCGCCTGTCGATATAAATACAGCTTTAAAGCTATCATTAAAAAGATCATCTATCGTAAGGATCTTACCCATGACCATATTTACTTTTATTTCTACATCCATAGATTTCAGATAATCTATTTCTTTCCGGACAATATCCTTCGGGAGCCTGAATTCAGGTATGCCGTATACAAGGACCCCTCCAGCTTTATGCAGGGCCTCAAATATTGTCGCCCTGTATCCTTTTTTGGCAAGCTCGGCCGCACAGGTAAGTCCTGCGGGCCCTGCACCAATAATAGCCACCTTTTCTCTGGTACATTTATGCGTGACTTCTGAATATGCACACTCCTTATCCTGATTGGCTAACCTTTCAAACTCGCGGTCCGCAACATATCGTTCAAGGCGGCCTATGGCAACAGGTTCGTCCTTTATTCCCAGGATGCATACCTTCTCGCATTGATCTTCCTGCGGACATACCCGTCCACATACTGCTGGAAGGGTATTTCTTTCTCTTATCTTTGCCAGAGCCTCTTCAAATTTCTTTTCAGTTATGAGCCTTATAAATTCTTTTATATCGATTTCAACAGGGCATCCCCTGATACATCTTGGATTTTTACATTGGATACATCTTGAAGCTTCCTTCAATGCATCCTCTTCAGTATAGCCGGTTGTCACTTCTTCAAAGTTCTTTGCCCGGACTTTTGGATCTTGTTCCGGCATCGGCGTCCTTGGTATTTTTTCTTTCTTTACCCTCTTCTTATTGCTTTCACTCTCTGAACCCATTATTAGCCTTCCTGATGATAAAATCTATTTTGCAAGTTGATTATTAATATTTGTTTTCATATCCCGGTGCAAGCTATTTCTTACACCTGCATTCTCCCTCATGTGAACCATAACAGGCTTTTTCCTGATCAAGGTATATCTTCTGCCTTGACATAAGAAGATCAAAATCTACCTGATGGCCATCAAATTCAGGGCCATCTGTGCAAACAAATTTTGTCTTTCCGCCCACTTCTACCCTGCATGCTCCACACATGCCCGTACCGTCCACCATTATGGAGTTTAAAGATACTATAGTTTTAAGACCGTATTTTTTTGTGACTCCGGCAACTGATGCCATCATAACTGCGGGACCTATTGCGGTACACCTCGCTATATTGGTCCTTTTATTTTTACTGTCTATAAGGTTTTTATCAAGATAATCTTCAAGCAGGCCCGATACAAATCCTTTATATCCAAGCGATCCGTCATCGGTGCATATATGGAGTTCATCAGAGACCGACTCCATCTCATCTTCAAGGATAAGCATTTCCTTTGTCTTTGCACCGATTATAGAGATGATATAGTTCCCCGCAGCCTTAAGTTCTTCCGCTATTGGAAGTACGGGGGCGATACCGACGCCTCCTCCCACACAGATAACTCTTCCGTAATCCGCTATTTCAGATGAATTGCCCAGGGGGCCTGCCAGATCAAGTATGCTGTCGCCCTCCTTTAGTGCATCAAGAAGAGCTGTAGATCTGCCGATCTTCATAGCCACAAGAGATATATTGCCTTTCTCCCGATCATAAGCTGCAATTGTAAGGGGAATCCGTTCACCATCTTCATGAATTCTTATAACTACAAATTGTCCGGCAAGAGCCTTTCTCGCTATGAGGGGAGCCTCTATATCAAATCTTGCAATATCAGGAGCAAGCTCTTTTTTTGATACTATTTTAAACAATAAAAACCACCGCTTCCAAATCTAAAAAGGTTAATAATCGGCATAGCATATATAAAGATCATTATTCTTTTATCATAGATTCCTTCAATTTTAAAGCAATTTCTTCAATGATTGCTGCAAAACTGCTATCGGAATCACAGGGTGAATAATCCTTAAGGTCAGACTCCCTGACGATGTCGCTGTATGGCATAATACCCAGAACTTTAAAGCCTTCAAGATTCTCTCTTACAAGCTTTTCCTCTTCATCTGACTTCACCTTATTCACAACTATATAAAGTTTCTTGATACCGAGGTCCTCCGACATTTTTCTAACCGTATTTGCAGTCTGTATGCTTCGCAGTCCGGGCTCTATGACTATAATAAGCATATCCATATTCTCACAGGTGCCTCTGCCGAGATGCTCTATGCCTGCTTCCATATCCAGTATGACCACTTCCTTCTGATTTATAACCAGGTGCCTGAAAAGGCTCTTCAGCATCACATTTTCGGGACAATAACATCCGCTGCCGCCCGCCCTGATCGTTCCGGCTACGAGAAGTCTTACCCCGTCCACATCAATACCTATTTTTGCAGGAATATCGCTTACCTTTGGATTGAGTTTAAAATATGACCCATAGCTTCCCGGCCTTGCTCCTGTCCGCTCTTCAATAAGATCTTTCATATCGATAAGCGGTATGATCTTTGAAGCTTTCTTATAATCAAGCCCCAGCGCAGTTGCAAGGTTTGCATCCGGATCCGCATCTACAGCTATGACCCTGTTGCCCTTCCCTGCAAAATATTTTGAAAGGCAGGCAGAAAGAGTGGTCTTTCCTACTCCGCCCTTGCCAGATATTGCTATCTTCATTTATTTGTGGCTCCTTCCTTATATTAATGATGTCAAAACTATATATTATGATGATACGGCTATACTGTCCTGATCCCAGATCCTTACCAGCTGCCGCTTGCACCACCGCCGCCCGATGAACCGCCTCCAAAACTGCTGCTGCCGCCTGAAGATCCTCCGCTCCAGCCTCCTCCACTGCCGGAGCTTGAAGACTTCGTTCTTCTCGGTATTTTAACGATCTTCTTATCATGGAAGCTGCAGTATTTGCAGGTCCTTTCAATCTCTTTCTTGCCGGAAGAAGCATATGTGGCCGCCTTCAGGATCTTTGTCTTTATTGTCAGCGCCCAGTATCTCCTGCATTTCGGACATCTTCTCTTGAACAGGTTCACTAAAAATATTATTAAAAAGATGCCTATAAATACCGGAAAACAGCATATGCAGCCGGGGGTACCCCCGGGAAAGGAGAAGTTGCTGCCGGAAGAATAATCTTCCCGGCTCTCTCCGGATATTCCAAGTTCTTCCTCGCCATAGATCTGGTTTGAAATGGTTACCACTGCATTATATATGCCGCGGCTATAGTCTTCATTCTTGAAATTAGGCACTATTATTTCATCTATTATTCTGCCTGCCTCAAGGTCCGTTATGATCCCTTCCAGGCCATATCCCACTTCTATCCTTACTTTCCTGTCCATAAGGGAGACAAGTATAAGGAGTCCATTATCCTTATCAGCCTTGCCGATCCCCCATTTTTCGAAAAGTTTTACAGCATATTCTTCTATAGTGATACCCTCAAGAGTATCAATGGTTACCACGGCTATCTCGGCCCCGGTATTTTTTTCTATGCCGGTGATCAGGGACTCAAGGTCATGTCTCGAAGCACTGTCCAGAATCTCTGCAAAATCATTTACATACCCCGTATAATCGGGATAATCCACATCCTGTCCGTGTATTGGAGCAGCAAAAAACGATATACAAAAGGAGAGAACAATTAAAAAGACTGATATTTTTAATATTTTCCCTGAAACAAATCCTGACATAGCCTAATCCAGCTCTAAGTCGACATCCGGTGCTATTTCGGCACCCGCCTGTGCCTCAAAAAATTCCTTTTCTGTAAAACCAAAACGCGAAGCCAATAGATTCCTGGGAAACATTTTGATATAGGTATTAAAGACTCCCACTTCCTTATTAAACCTTGATCTTTCTACGGCGATCCTGTTTTCCGTACCTTCAAGCTGAGTCATAAGATCCCTTATTGTCTCGCTTGCCTTGAGCTCCGGAGTGTCTTCTACTATTACTTTAAAATCATCTATAAAGGAGCCTACTTCCCGGCTTGCACTTTCAAGCTCCGCCGGTGTCTCAGCATTATCTATTCCTGCCCTTGCATCGGCAATAGCTTCAAAAATATCTTTTTCCAGCTGCATATAAGCTTTTGTACTTTCCGCAAGATTGGGAATGAGGTCCAGCCTCCTTTGATAGACATTCTGAACCTGTGCCCAGGCCCCTTCAATGGCTATTTCCTTTGCCGCCATATTATTTCTGGATGAGATAATATATGCTGCTGCACTAAGGCCGACTATCAATATTACTATTATTATTCCCACTATGCAGCCGATTGTAAATTTTTTACCCAAATCTCCCCCTTTAATTCTTTTTACAGACTTTGACCACTGCCGGTCTTATAACAAAATCATCTATCATATATCCCTTTCTTAATATCTCAAGCACTCTGCCTTCCTCTATATCATCCACTGCCTCTGTCACAGCCGCTTCACAGATCCTGGGATCGAATTCTTTTCCAACAGGTTCTATAACAGTCACATTCTCCTTTTTTAGGAGTTCCAGGAGATTGTCATAGATCATTTCAACTCCCTTGTAGAATTCATCTCCGGTACCATCAAGCTCCTTGCTAACAGCAAGTGCCATTTCAAAATTATCTATAATTGGAAGAAGATTTGAGATAAGGTCCTTATTAGCTCTCTTAATATGTTCGAGATGCTCCTTTATTGTCCTCTTTCTGTAATTGTCATAATCAGCCTGCAGCCTTTTTATCCTGTCGACATATTCGTCTTCGACCTTCTTGTATTCTTTTAATTCATCTCTTAATACCTCTATCTCGCCTTCAAGCTCTTCAACCTCTATTTCTCTGGTAATATCTTTTTTTGAGCCCGACTTTTTTAGTCTTATATTCTTCTTGAGATCCTGCATCATTTTTTTAGGATCAGATATTAATTCACTATCCTTGCCGTTCCCGGAATTTCTTATATCTTTTTTCATATCAGGTTTTTCCATACCTCTTTTCATAAACATACTCCGCTTTTATATTGCTGGCTGAAATGTAAATATATTATATATAGGAAGGGGTCTTTTTTAAAGCTTAAAATCTCCAGGAGCCTGTCCGGGAACTGGATCTTAGTTTCTGCCGCTGCTTTTACAGTATACATCACCGGTTGAGATCATCTCATCAATAAAGAAATGCCCGTCGCAATCAACAGGGGCAAAATTAAAATGAACTGTTATTTCTTCATTATTTGCTGCTGATACATTCTGGATCTTAACACCAAGTTTTATTTTCTCTCCGGGCCTGAGATTCTCAATCAGAGTTCCTACTCTCTCGGGCTCTACCACTTCCGTGCTGATATCATATGTTACGGTTTCTCCAGTCTCGGTAGCAGGAGAAGTTGTAATATCATATCCAGTAACTGTAGTAACAGTATAGACTGTCATGATCCTTCTCAGATTGACATCATTTTTTTCAGTTTTTTTCTCAGTCTCGGTTACCGTTACCACCTTTCTGTCATTAACACCATCATTGTCTGTATCACTATATACAGCATCTTCTTCAACTTCAGTGGTTCCTTCAGTATTTATCCAGTCGGATACATATGTCTCATAGATCTCTTCATCAGAATAATAATAAACTCCCGGATTATCCGGATTCCACAGATGAACCTCCCACAGAGGAGTTATTTCCATGTCCGCATCAGGTTCGGGATTAAGCTCTACCCAGCCCATAATCGGCTGAAGGTCCAGAGTGACATTCCCGGTATTCGTTATCTCATAATACTGATAGAACCATTCCCTGCGGTTCACTGAATAATCTGTGAATGCCTCCACCTTTGATATACTTACTGTGAAAACTGGTTTTGGCAGTGCAAGCACATTTGAAGATACTGCATGTCCGGCTTTATCAAGCGTCCATACAGTATAATAGTACGATCTTCCATCTTCCAGGTCATCATCTACATATGATTTAGAATTCTGATCGGTTATAGTAGCTATTACCTTATCATCGGGGTATTCCGGATTTACACAGGGATCTTCAACCCTGACTATTTTGTATGTATCAAAATTATCATCGATACTTGCTTCCCAGCTAATGTAGTTTGCGCCTCCGCTCTGATAGCCTGTAAGATTGGAAGGGTATGGTGCGATAATATCCTTAAATACTGTAATACTATTAAATACAGGTGCAGAGATATAATCATCAGGAGTAACAGCCCATACTGCAATTTCATTATCTCCAGTATTCAGGGCTATATCCTCCATTGCGAAAGAGCCGTTCTCACCGCTTACAGCTTCTCCGACTATGCGGTCATTGGCCTGTATATACATATTTGAGCCCGGTATATATACTCCCTTGAGATATATCTTCGGCTTATTTTCATCGGTATAATAGATCCCTTCAATCTTTTCAAGATCGGTCGGATTATTGTATATAGAATATTCTACTTTCTGAGGAACATTCAGTGATAGATTGAATTTTGTCGGGTTACTCTTTCTCCCTGATGGGTCAATAGCTATAAGCTCTATGATATTCTTGCCTTCTATTATCTCAATACCATCAAGAGCCTCAAACTTCCCGCTATTATCTACGATTATATCACCCTGCTCCAGGGTCCCGTTTACGTATACCTCTACGGTATTGCCTGCTTCGGCAGTGCCTTTTAGAAATACCATTTCTTTATCGCCGCTTCCGAAGATCTGTTCCCCGGATATATGCGAAAGTACTACCGGGGCGCTTACGAGCCCTTCTTTCAGGTTGATCAGCCTTGAATCTATATTGCCTTCCTGTTCTCCCGATGTATCGGTTTCAGCAGAGACCACTGTATCGGCATCGGTGCTTTGCAGCGAGCTATCTAAAAAAAGACCGGACCCGCCAGGAAAACATCCAACTGTATAAAAAAATCCCAGCAGGATGGTAAGCGATACTAAAATTAGTATTTTTATCTTTTTCATCATATTCTTAGATAAACATTTTACCAAATATTATATATTTAATAAATAAAACATTTATTTAATAAATAAAAGTTTTTTCAAGTACTATTTTCCAGCTGCCGTTTTCTTCCAGCAGATAGAAGTATTTTTTATAATCCTTTATTTCGCCATCGCGGTATGTCGCATTGAATTCGGCAACTACCCTGCTCGTATCACTATCATAGCCGAGATAGACCGTTCCCGTGATACTTACAGATACGATATCTTCAAAAATTTTTGAAAACTCTTCCAAATACTTTTCCCGGCTTATGCTGTTTTTATCTTCTGACAGAATCAGATTATTATAAATGTATTCAGCATCTTTCTGATTAAGCGATTCAAGAAAATCTATTACAGTCTTTTCGGGCTCGGTCTTAAAATAATATACTATATCAAATTTTCCATCATAATTTCTGCAGCCTGAAAAAATAAATAATGAGGATAAAAATAGTATTATAATAACCGTTAATATATATATCTTTTTTAAACTGTTCTTTCTCATATTATCAATTAAGATTGAAGTTTTTCTTTATCCGGTCCAGTGCCTGGTGGTTTCTGACCCTGTTTTCTCTGTAATCCCGGTCGACTTCAAAATAACCCTCCATATCATCGATGTCCTTTATTTTTCCTATGATAGAGTCTTCCAGACATGCTGAAATAGTGCTTACAGCGCTATCGGCAGTCGATCTGTAATCATATCCTCCTTCAAGGACAATACCCAGCCTACCCTTACATGTCCATCTGCAAAAAACAGATAAGGCAAGCATTATTTTCCGGTAGGATCCTTCCACAAGACCCAGCGAAGACATATGGTCCGAAAGATGGGAATCATATCCTGCGCTCACAATGATCAGATCCGGTTCGTATTTTCCCAGAAGCGGCATTATTATATCAATCAAAGATACTATATAATCAGGCTCTTCTGTGCCCGGCATGAATGGAAGATTCAGATTAAAACCCTGCCCCCTGCCATAACCGGTCTCATCAGGGCCGCCTGTCCCCGGATAATGCGGGTACTGGTGAAAGGATATGTAGAAGACATCATCGTCCCCATAAAATATTTCCTGGGTGCCATTGCCGTGGTGTGCATCAAAATCAATTATGGCTATCTTTCTTATTCCGTATTTTTCCCGGGCATATCTTGCTCCCAGAGCGGCATTATTAAATATGCAGAATCCGCTTCCCTTTGAGGGAAAGGCATGGTGCCCCGGGGGTCGGCAGGCAAGAAAAAATTTACTGGATACAGCTCCGGGCTCAAGAATAAGGTCCAGACCCTTAAAGCAGCCTCCTGCAGCAAGCAAAGCACAGCTATAAGTATGCTGGTTGACGCTGGTATCCACATCAAGAAAAGATGAGTCCCCCTGCGAGGACAGGTCATTTATTCTTTTTATATATTCCGGATCATGGACCATCCCTATTTGTTCTTCTTCTGCTTTAAAGGGTTTTACATATTTTATACTGTCTGCCCCGCTCCAGCTGTCAACTGCCAGTTTGATATGTTCTAACCTTTCCGGATTTTCAGGATGGGACGGCCCATTCTCATGTTTCTGATAATACTTATCATAAATAAAGTACATATTTTACCCTCTATTTCAACAATAACACTGCTTCCTGACCGGGACATGTTTGTATTAATCTTCCAAATATGTTTTTATGGCCCCTGCTATTTTTTCACTCATCTTTCTCTGATAACCGGTATTTTCAATTTCTTTTCTCTGCTTCTTATTTGAAATAAATGCAGGCTCCACAACAACTGATATCATTTCTGTATTTTTTAAGATAGCATAATTAGCGCCATGAACGCGGCAGTCCAGTATGCCGAGACCGCTTACCAGCTGGTCCTGTATTTCATTGGCAAGCTGAAATCCTCCGATAGAATATGATTTCAGGCCCCTGAAATAATAACAGCTGCATCCATTTGCACCCCTGTCGGAAGAATGATTAAGATTTATGCTTATAAGATAATCGGCTCCGCTGCTATTTGCGTTTGCGATCCTGTCAAAAAGTAGGGTTTCCCGATTTTTACTATCGCCAAAAGATGTCTGCACGCGGTATCCGCATTCTGTCAGCATTTCCCTGCAAAAACCTATTATATTGCTGCAAATATAAATCCTGTCATTTAAAGATTCTGCATCTTCGCTATTATCCCGGGAATCTAAATCTTCCGGCCCCGGATTGCAGTCAAGCATTATACTGTTTTTAATTCCGGGATTTCTTCTATTCCTATTATTTATATAGGGAAAATTTGAAGTCTTCTTTGATGTTATGATCCTTTTAAGTCCCATCAGATGATTTAGTGTCCGCTCTCCAGCAATACCATCATCTTCTATATTCATATTATCCTGGAATTCGACCAGAGCCCTGAGGGTCCTCTCGCAGAAGATCCCATTTTCATTATATGGATAAAATCCAAGTGTTTTTAGCCAGAGCTGAAGGGTCCTGACATCATCGCCCCTGAAAGGAGGGTTCTTCAGGTAAAGCAGCCTATCGCCGATCTTATGGCTTGCATCCACCAGTTCCTGCCATGTCTCCTGATCTACTATTCCGCTGACCAAAAGACTCCTGTCCTGCTGGAATTTTTTCACAGCATCTCCGGTCCTTTCCCCAAATATCCCGTCCACGCTTGTGACCCCCAGATCATAGCTGAGAAGTTTGAGTCTCCTCTGGAGGTCGGTGACATTTGATCCTGATGAGTTTTTCTTCATGATCTTCATTTAATAAATCTACTCCTGGTCCAGTATGTATTTGCCAGCATACATAGCCGCTACGGCACCATCAGCAACAGCAGTTATAATCTGCCGAAATGGCGTATTCCTGACATCTCCAATAGCAAATATCCCTTCCATGGAAGTTTTCATAGTCATATCTGTTACAATAAAGCCTTTTTCATCAATATCTACAAGATGCTTTATTGTCTCTGAATTAGGCTGCAATCCCACATATTCAAAAACCGCCGCTACCTCAAGCTGCCTGACGGTACCGTCTTTCTTATTTTTAATTATTACTCCTTCCAGTTTTTCATCACCCATAAACTCCTCTACGACAGAGGACCAGAGGATTTCTATCTTCTTATTATCCTTTGCCCGGCGCTGCAGCATATCAACGGACCTTAGTTCATCCCTCCTGTGTATGATATATACTTTTTTTGCAAGATTTGTAAGAAACAGGGCCTCCTCTACAGCAGTATCTCCTCCTCCGACTACTGCCACTTCCATATCCCTGTACAGAGCCCCGTCGCAGGTTGCGCAAAACGATATGCCTCTCCCCATAAGTCCGGCCTCTCCCTTTGCTCCCAGCCTGTCAGGTCTGGCCCCGGCTGCAAAAATAAGGGCTCTTGCAAATATTGCGCTGTCCTCCCCGGAGCATTTAAATTTATAATTCCTGCCGCTGTCATTATGCTGGACTTCATCTATCGTTTCTATGGGGTGATACTCCATTATCTCTATCTTAAAGCCTTTGCAGTGGTCCGCCAGTTTCCGGGCAAGCTCAAAACCGGAGATATTATCCATAAATCCGGGATAGTTCTCTACCAGTTCAGTATTTATGATCTGCCCTCCAGCCATTTTTTTTTCTACTATCAAAAAATCAAGTCCGGATCTTCTGGCATAGAGCGCCGCTCCAAGGCCGCCGGGCCCGGCGCCTATTATAAGGAGGTCCGTTTTTAGTTCTTTCATATTAAGCTTCTCCCGATCTGATAATTCTTAATTCACAAATAAAATATATTACTTCAGCATAGCTTGAAGTATCAATACTATTATAAATAAATTGTATATAAAATAAATCAGCAATTTTAATAAATTGAGATTACCGGTAAAAGGTTTGTTTTACAGACGGTTTTTATTCTGGTTTCGATATAACCGGAAAATTCACATTCATGGTACTGTAATCTAACATGAATGCTCCTCTCTTTGTGGGGTTCGAGTCCCCTATGGGCTGCCAATTCCCGATATCTTTATTAATATTTAATGTATTAATTAATATATTATTTTGCTATAAGCATAATAGGATTATTAGATGATCACTGTATCAGAAATTTGTCAGTTTTATTATCTTATAACTCAAATTCCGAAGAAAGTATTTTTGATTGGCGAATAATGGATTTGAGCGTACCGATTCTAATTTCTTTATGATTTGGAACAGGAACAGTTATTGTTGTCGATTTGATCTTCTTTTGCATTACTATGTGACTACCACGTTGCCGAATCCTTTTAAAACCATGGTATGTCATAATTTCACATATTTCTTTTCCAGATAGAATTTTCAGCCTACCCAACAGAAACCTCTAGTCTTGTAATAAATACTTCATCATGTAGGCGCTCTTCAACTTCCTTTGGAGAAGCAGCTTCAAAGAATAATTCCAGAGCCTCAACAAGATTAGCTTTTGCTTCTTCTACAGATCCTCCCTGACTGGCTATATCAAGTTCTGGGCATAGCGCAACATATTGATTTTCTTCTTTTTCAATTATTGCAGTAAACTGCTGCAACTTATGCATTTTTGCAACTCCTGTCTTTCTAAATATTCAATAGTAGTGTAACAAAGTTTTTTTATAGAAACAATGAAGGGACTATCTTTAGCTATTTAATAGCTTTTTTAACTTAGTTAATTCCTTTAAAAGTTGATTCGAAATTTTAATACCTGGGGCTGCCAAAGTTTACCTGAAAGACTATCAAAGCCTCGTAACTTATTCTGTAGTTTTTTAAGATCTTTTCCCCTGCCGATGATATCTCAATAGTATAATTATCCATGAAGTGCTATCTTAACTCTTTTTTTAATTTATCCCAGGATTTAGTACCGCTTTTTCTAACTTCTTTCTGACTCTCTTTTATTAGTGGAGCAAGTTCTATATCTTCACGGCTTTCAATCCATTCGACTACTGCTTCAGAAATAATATCACTGGCATTGATATCTCTTTTTACTGCTTCTACCTTTAGATGTGTATATATGTTCTCGTCTTTAAATACTACTGTCATTCTTTTACTCATTAAACATCACCTATACGTATATACGTTTATATGTCTTAACATATAATAACAGATTTTTATTTCAATAACAATGATACCTTCAATATAAAAGTTCTTGCTATAAGAACTTTTAGTCTGCCACTTACTATATGCAGGCCCATATGCACTGCATATGCCGCAATTCATTCCACGGGGTGCGATCAATTCTTTATTTAGATTTACCATTTTTAATATCCGATCTCCAGTGCTTGTTCAAGAACCGGGATCAAAATATGGTCAAGCCTTTCAGAGTATGCCCGGTCATTAAGATGCAATCCATCTCCACAGTCATAAACCGGGTCCAGTACTCTATTCCCTTCACTGGCTCTTACTGCTGCTTCCAGGTCCAGAACCGAAATATTTTCGCTTCTGGAATAGTCATGTATCCAATCATTATATTCCAGGATCGATTCAAGTTGTCCTCCCCGGTTACCGGGATTGCCTGGATCAATAGGGACAACAGTCGTCAGGACAACGATCACAGCTTCACCTCTGCAAAGATTCACCCAGCCCCTGACCAGATCTCTATAAACTTCCATTGCAGCACCCTCTTCACCTGGAGGAAAGTAAGCGGCACATTCCTTGATCATTATAATATCAGGTTTGGCACTTCCCAGTAAATCTCTGATCACATTGCCCTTATCAAACTGATACTCCTCATAAACAGCTATATTAAGACCGGGGAAGTGTTCATTAATATTCCAGGCGGAACCTACCGATGCACATATAAAGGCTATCTCAGCATTTTCCAATTCACCGGAATAAGCAGTGACTGTTGCGGCTGCATCTTCATCCTGCTGCACCTCTGCCACCTCTTCAGATTCTGTTTCTTCGCTGCTGCTTTCTTTTGGCTCCTTTATTTGTTCAGACGATTCATCCCCTATTACTCCGCACCCGTAAACAGATAATACGGTAAACATACATGCTGTAATAAATAAAACCATTATTTTTCTCATTTTTAACCTCCGCTTATGATAAGGCAATAAATATGCTTAAATAACTTTAATATGTTGCCAGTAAATTCCCCGGGGTATTCATTGGGGCCAATCTCTATCTATAACAAAATATAGCCAGTATTAGCAAGAAGGTTACTATATTCGCTATTTTTTGATAGTTTGCTCATGGCTAAATTGTAGCTAAAAGTGTAACATAAAAATTGTGAATTCAAAAAAGAAAAATTTTTATAATGGAGTGAAATGATGGATATCTTAATATTAAAATTCATCATAAAAAGTTTTGAGAAATAGTAACAATTAAATGAAAAGTAATAAAATAATCAATATCAAAATTGGAATTTTAGTTGTAATTGGATCTTTTTTAATATGTATTTGCTTTTCAGGTTGTAATACCGATCCATTTTGTGAGAATAATCCTGATTATACCGGAGCGGATAACTTGATTGGATTTATGGGGGTAGATATCGAGAATCTCTCGCAGGCACATTCACTGGGTGCTTCAACGGTTTTTTTGCAAATACATCAGCCAACTTCTTTCATTGTGCCAGCCATAGCGCAAGCAGAGGATTTGGAAATTAATATCGGAGCAAGGGCTAAAGGAAGATCATATTTTCAGATTGGTGAAAAAATTGATTTTGACAAGCTTAAACAAATGATGGTTGAACAATTTACCGACAGTAACATTGCTGCACAACTTTCTGGATATTACTTAATTGATGAACCGTGTCATCCGCATAAATGGGATATATCGTTACAAGACCTGAGCCGTGTTTATGAAATATGCAAGGAAGTGGACAACGATATAGTTGTTTTGTATAATTTTGGTGATCTTGGTTGTTTTAATGATTTAATTCAGGAAAACGGAAATGCAAATCCTGTAGTTGACATTGCTTGTTTTACAGTAACATTAAAAAAAATACAAGATAATCCTGATTATATTAAATCAATGGCTGAAAATGCCGCAATGGCAAGGGAGATATACCCTTCAATAAAAATTGTACCTTTAATAGCTGTATATTCATCAAATGGGTCTGGGAAAATTCATGAAATGCCTGCGTCGGATCATATCCTTGAAATCACAGAGCAAATATTGGCAGAGGATGATTTTGACGGTATTATGTTTTTCCCCTGGAAAAAAAGTAAATATATGCTTCAATCCATTGAAGATATCGCTAATGATTCTTTGTATATAGATACATTCAAATTTGTATTTGAATCTGCAAAATGGAAATATAATACAAAAAAATATTAATATATTTATTGGTGACATAATCGCTGAATATTGACATAATTGAATCAAGCATTTTGATAGGCATATTAAATGGAGAAAAATGGGCAGAGTGCAGAAAATCAATGGCTACCTCTTCATAATTTTATTTTTAGTCCTCGTTATAACTTTTTTTACCCGCAATAATATACGGAATGTAGACGAAATCATGGATAAAGCCACAAACCAGCCTGTCCAAAAAGAAATATCAAATATAGAAGAAATTGAATTTAAAAAGGATGGTTATTTGTGGCAGCTCACGCCTCTTTATGATTATGAGATAAGCGGTCTTGTTGTTGGTAGGATGAATTATCAGATATTCAGTATTAATAGATATACCAGTTTGCTTCCTATTGATCTGGGATTGATCTGGGGCAGCAATGTTGCCAATAAAGTCTATCAGGATAAGCGAATCAAATTCAAGCAGGACTCCCGCTGGTGCTGGGTCAGGTGGAATGGAGATGCAGCTTTCAATATCGATGAATTCTCTAATAATCATCTATTTACTGAGGACAAAGATCTGAGCAATGAAGCCAAGAAAGTCAATCGTGGCGATCAAATTACAATCAGAGGAAAACTGGTGAATATCAAAGCTACCCCGCTGGAAGATAATGGGGCATCCGGGCAAAATACTATTATCTGGAAGTCAAGTACGACCAGAAAAGACAGTGGCGCAGGGGCATGTGAAATTATCTATGTCGAGGATATAGAAGTCATAAAAAAAGGCAATGTACTCTCTCGTTCTTTGTTCTGGTTCAGTTTTTATGGATTGATTTTAATAATTATTTGGAGCATAGCTTATTTTCTATATAGCACTCATAGGCGGCCAAAAGCTAATTTCTGACTCAATTCACCTCAAAACCCTGTTAAAATGGAGTAGCTATAAAAAAATCACCGGATGTAACAGGCATATATTTTATAAAGATATTAAATCTTGTATATTTATAATTAGCACTTGTTTATTACAATACATGTAATATAATGGTACCATGTTTAATCGTAATATAGAGATAGAATTTAAAAAGTGGATAAAAAGCCCTATCAGAAAACCACTGATCGTACGCGGAGCAAGGCAGGTAGGCAAAACAAGTGTTATTCGGAAGTTTGGCCGGGAAAACTTCAACCAGGTAATCGAAATCAACCTGGAAAAAAAAGACCAGCTTGCAGTATTTGATAAAGCAATCAGTGTTGAGGATTTCTTAAAAAGAATATCTATCTTTTTTGATAAAAGTGCAGTCCCTGGAAACTCTCTGCTTTTTATTGATGAAATCCAGGAATCAAAAAATATTATGGAGCTTTTACGATTTTTTTCTGAAGAAAAACCACAACTGCATATTATGGCTGCCGGTTCACTATTGGAAGCAAAAATTGATAAAAACTGGTCGATGCCTGTGGGCAGGATCGACTACAAATATATATACCCAATGACCTTTTTTGAGTATTTAGAGGCTAAAAAAAAGACTGCACTGCTTGAATCTCTTAAAAATATTAAACTTGGAGATCCGTTTGATTTTAAAGATCTGGCAATCGGTTTATACAGAGACTATTTAGTCATCGGAGGAATGCCTGAAGTTGTAAACAGCTATATAAATACAGACAGCTATGATGAAGTAAGAACTATTTTAAACCGGCTCCATACTGCATATATTGATGATATTAGAAAGTATTCCAGATCAAACAGCGAAAATAAATACTTAGAACAGATTATTGAATATGGCGCCAGAGTGGCAGGTTCACTTTTTAAATATGAAAACTTTGGTGGGTCTTCTTACCGCAGCCGTGAAATGTCTCAGGCTGTCCATACTGTTGAAAAAGTAATGCTGTTAAAACAGGTCATGGCATTTAGTTCAACCAGTCTGCCAATTATACCTAAACCAAAGCGCCCAAAGAAAATGATCTGGCTGGACATAGGTCTGGTAAATTTTATAAATAATGCCTATAAAGAATTAATTACAGGAGAATATAAAGGTAAAATAATGGAACAAATTGTAGGGCAAAGCATAATCGCTGGAGGTGTCCACAAACAAACAGAACTTTATTACTGGGCAAAAAACCGGGCTGAAGGAAGCGCTGAGGTTGATTTTTGTATTCAGCATGGCTCCAGACTGGTCGGTATTGAAGTTAAATCAGGTAATATCTTAAAAATGAGATCGCTTTTTAGTATGGGCAGTTCTAATAAGGACATTATTCTTGTAAGAATATCCTGGGACAGCTTAAAAGTTGAAACATATAGATTTTCAGGATGTAAATATAAGCTATTATCAATACCATTCTACCTGGTTGACCGTCTTCCGGAACTTATCGATCAGTTTATTGATTTATAAGAATTTGCTCTGGCCCACAATTCTATAAACAACCAAAAGTTAACATAATTTAGGTATCAGATTTAAAAAATACCATAGATTATGACACTGAAGCAGAAAATACATGAAGTGAAAGAAGAAATTAGAAAAATACCCCGTCCAGGTCAGTTTTATGGCAGCCAAATATTCTGTGGTCCTATAATTAACCTGATATACATGATCACAGTCTATATAATCATCCCGGATATAATCATCAAATTCATTAGGGGAACTCTTTATCTCAGGCGGAGGCCTTAATTTGACCAAATAACCCGGATGCGATTTATTCACAATTAGCTTTGAAGATTATAAAGCTGATATCATGGCTTCAATATGCTTATTATCCCGCCGGCAAACTTTTCAAGTTCCTTAAGACCTTTATCAAGATCATCTGCTTTCAATATAATATCAAGGAGCTTGCTTCCCATTATAATGCCATCGCACTTATCCTTTATTCTCACTACCTGTCCGGCACTGGATAGTCCAAATCCCAGTGCAAGGGGCAGATCTGTCACAGACCTCAGGTCCTCTAGAAATCCTTCCAGCTCTCCGGATAGGCCCTCTCTGGTGCCTGTCACTCCTTTTAAAGATACACAGTACACAAAGCCCCTGCTCGTCCTGCCAATATCACAGAGCCTTGAAATATCAGAAGTCAGGGAGGCTATCATGATATTGTCTATGCTGCTATTATCAAAATATCCGCTGCAGGCCCTAAATTCCTCCACTGGAAGATCCGGTATTATCAGTCCATTTACTCCTGCACTGCCGGCATCAGTTAGAAATTTTTCAACCCCATATACATATACCATATTATAATATACAAGAAGGACGATGGGGGTACTGCTCTTTGATCTTATCCGGCTCACTGCACTGAAAACAGAATCTGTATTTATACCATTATTAATAGCGGTTTTTGAAGTCTTCTGGATCACCGGTCCATCAGACAGCGGATCGGAAAAAGGAATACCTATTTCTATTATATCTGACCCGCATCTATCCAGTACTTCAAAAGTGCGCATAAAGCCTTCCATGTCCGGAAAACCGCAGGTTATAAAAGGTATAAATGCTTTATGGCCCTTTTGCTTCAGCCCCGCAAAGGTCCTGGCTATGGGACTTAAATTATTACTAGCTTCTATGTTTTTCTTTTCCATATACTTACCATCTTTCATAAACTTATATATTATCAATGTCCTTATCTCCCCTTCCGGAGAGATTGACCAGTATTATTTTATCGCTTCCAAGCTTCGCTGCCAGCTTCCCCGCATATGCAAGCGCATGCGAGCTTTCATATGCGGGGATGATCCCTTCGAGCACAGATAACATCCTGAACGCATCCAGCGCATCACTGTCTTCAATATATTTATATTCTACAAGTCCGCTTTCCTTCAGATAAGAATGCTCGGGTCCTACTCCCGGATAATCAAGTCCTGCCGATATAGAATATGCCTCTTCTATCTGGCCGTATTTATCCTGAAGAACATAGCTGTGGGCCCCTTGAAAAACTCCCCTGCTGCCATGGCCCAGCGTGGCCCCGTGTTTTCCTGAAGCAATGCCTTTGCCTCCGGCTTCCACTCCGATAAGCTTCACACTGTCCGCATTTTCAATAAAAGAGTGGAATATCCCTATGGAATTGCTTCCTCCTCCCACACATGCGATTATATAATCAGGTAGACTGCCTGTATCCTCAAGTATCTGCTTTCTTGCTTCCTCCCCAATGATCTTCTGGAAATCCCTCACCATCAGAGGATAGGGATGGGGACCCACTACTGAACCAATCAGATAATAGGTATCATCCACATGTGATACCCAGTATCTTAGTGCCTCATTTACAGCATCCTTCAGGGTCTTGCTGCCGGAATTTACTTCTATGACCTCTGCTCCCATGAGTTTCATCCTATAGACATTAGGAGCCTGCCTCTTTATATCTTTTGCGCCCATAAATACTTTGCACTTAAGATTAAAAAGGGCGGCCGCAGCAGCAGTCGCTACTCCATGCTGGCCCGCTCCTGTCTCTGCAATAATATTCTTTTTACCCATCCTTCCGGCCAGCAGGCACTGTCCCACAGTATTATTTATCTTGTGGGCGCCAAGATGGCACAGGTCCTCCCTCTTGAGATAGATCTTTGCACCTTTAAACTCTTCAGTCAGCCTCTGTGCATAATACATAGGGGTGGGACGCCCCACATAATCCCTGAGATAATTAGAAAGCTCCTCCTCGAAGTCCCTGTTGCTGCTATATTTTAAATAATTGGCCTCCAGCTCTTTTAGAGCGCTCATGAGTATCTCCGGGACAAATCTTCCGCCAAATTCTCCGAAATATCCCGATGTCTTATTATTTTTGTCTTTTTTACAATATTTGCTGTCCATAATTTTTACCCTGATATTATTTTATAATTGTTTTTCATACCTTCGCACTTCAGCAATAAACTTCTCCACAAGCTTTAGATCCTTTATGCCGGGAGCGTCTTCCAACCTTGAAGATGCGTCTACGCCAAATGGCTCTATCGCACATAGCCTGTCATAAATATTTTCATGATCGAGCCCTCCTGACAGTATAAGACGGTCAGTATCGGCCAGACCCTTTATGCTCTGCCAGTCTATAGTCTTTCCGGTTCCGCCGTATTTGTATTTATCATAGCTGTCCAGCAAAATATAGTCGGTAACTTTGCTAAAGCTTTTTATGATCCTGTCGAGCTGCACCGGTCTGCTTCCGCTATCCTCCCTGATTCTTATAGCCTTTATTATCTTCACTCCCGGCACGGCCCTTTTTAATTCTTCTATATAGGCAATACCCTCATCCCCTGAAAGCTGTACATTATCCAGATCCAGTTCCTTCACATATTTTATCACCATAGCAGCCTTTTCATTTACAAAGACTCCTGTCTTTGATGCTGCGGCCATACTGCCGGTAATACTTCTTGCCTTCTCAAGGCTTATCTTCCTTGGGCTGTCAGTAGAAAAAATAAATCCGAGGCAGTCAGCTCCCATCCCCGAAATAGCTTCCCCATCGCTGGCTCTGGTTATTCCGCATATTTTTATCCATACCATATTTTACCTTACCATATTATTTTCTTGCCCTATTATTTTCTTACTCTTTTTTCTTACCTCTCTTAAGTAAAACTGCTTTAAATAAGATTTCTTTTCTTTAACTCATCTTCAAATTCCAAAAGGGTACTATCTGGTTCCCTGCTTTTCATAAAATGGGTCCCTATTAAAAAAGTGTTTACTCCCATTCCATATAGTTTTTCAATATAAGCAGTATCATCCACTCCGCTCTCACATATTATTATTTTCCCTTTCAGGTCACCTGAAGGAATACCACCCAAAAGATTTATAATATGATTACTGTCTACATGCATCTTTTTAAGATCGCGGTTATTTATTCCGATCATCTCTGCACCCATATCAAGGGCACGGATAAGTTCCTGCCTATGGTGAGTCTCGACAAGTACACCAAGCCCAGATTCCGTAGCGCATTCATACAGCCTTTTTAATTTGTTATAACTTAGAAGAGAGCTGATAAGAAGTATACAGTCGGCTCCCAGCTCAGCACTTTCATAAACTTGCTTTTCGCTGAATATGAAGTCCTTCCTCAGCACGGGAAGATCTGCACCTGCTTTTGCTAGCGCTATATCTGTTTTTCTTCCCTTAAAGTATAGTTCTTCGGTAAGTACCGATAATCCTGATATAAAACTTCTATACTTATTATATGCCTTAGCTGTCTCTGTTACATCCAGGTCCCCATTTATGATTCCTCTTGATGGAGACGCTTTTTTTATCTCTGCTATTATATTTACCCTGCCGGGACATATATTATTTATAAACCCTTTTCCATTGGAGTCAGGATTATCCATGGGCCCTGATATTTTTATATCTTTAAGTCCCTTCTTTTTCGCAATCAGAATATCTTTTAAAAATTTTGATCCCATATTATTCCTGCCTGTTTCCGGCAGCTCTTCTTGAGATATCTGCCAGTTTATTTAATTTTTCCAGAGCCTTTCCATTATCTATAGACCCGTCCGCTATCTCTATTGCATCTTCTATGTGGTCAGAAAGCTTTCCCGCTACAATTGCAGCAGCAGCATTGAGTACTGCTGTATCTCTCATCGGACCCTCTATCCTGCCGGACAATATTCCCTCCATGATCCTTGCATTATGGGCCGAATCTCCTCCCTTGAGGTCCGATATATCTGCAGGTGCAAATCCGAGCTCCACTGGATCTAGCACATATTCTATAATATTTCCATTCTCCAGATATGCTATACTGCTCTTTGAAGCAGTCGAAAGCTCATCCATCCCATTTTCGCCATTTACAATAAAGGCCCTGTCGACACCAATATTGTCCAGTACCCCGGCCATTATCCTCAAAAGACTTTTGTCATACACTCCAAGCACCCTTCCGCTTGCTTTAGCCGGATTGGTAATAGGACCCAGGATATTAAATACAGTCCTCATCCCGAGTTCTTCCCTTACTCCTGCTACATACTTCATCGCACTGTGGGCCATTCGGGCAAAGATAAAACCTATCCCGGCCTCTTTTATACATGCTGCCACTTCTTTAGCATCCAGGTTTATATTTACTCCATAACTTTCCAGTACATCTGCGCTTCCACTCCTGCTCGATACGCTCCTATTGCCGTGTTTGGCGATCTTTACTCCTGCTCCCGCAGCTATAAAGGCAGCAGTCGTGGATATATTGAAGGTATGCAGTCCATCCCCTCCGGTCCCGCATGTGTCTACCAGGTTCTTTTCCCCCGTAATCACTTTCCGGGCCTTTTCAAGCATTGCTTCTGAGAAACCCGATATCTCATCAATTGATTCGCCTTTCATCTTTAAAGCTACTAAAAATGCTG
>CBEVGD010000019.1:0-22148 GCA_965549355.1 uncultured bacterium
GGTGCTTTCATAGGAGCCGTCAAAGTTCGGAAGGCTTTTTTTGCTGGTGGTGCTTGCCGGCACGGAGGGCTTTTACGGATTCGTAGCTGCATTCCTTATTATCGGCAATATTGCCAACGTGACTACTTCGGCCCAGGGGATGCAGCTCTTATTTGCCGCTCTCCCAATAGCTTTTACCGGATTGTTTTCCGGGATACATCAGGGCAAGGTATGTGCCGCAGGCGTCAACCTGGTGGCAAAGAGGTCAAAAGAAGTCATGAAAGGCGTAATTTTTGCCGCAATGGTCGAGACTTATGCGGTACTCGGACTTTTAATGACTTTTTTCCTGAACAATTTGGTTCAATTTTAATAGGTGGGAAATATGACTGATATGGATAATATATCCAAAAAAGTAATAGAGGACGCTGAAGTGATTCGCAGCGGGAATATAAAGGAAGCGGAAGAAAAGGCATCACAGATACTTGCTGAAGCGGAGAAGAATGCCGGAGAAATAATGGACAGAGGGAAGGTAGGAGCCGGAGAGCATTATAAAAAGACTTATGATATGGAAGTCTTTAAAGTAAGGGCCGCCCTGGACCAGAAGCTTCTTCTTACAAAGCTGGAGCTGGTCAGGGGAATAATAGATAGTGCAAAGAAGAGATTATTAAAACTTGATAGGAGCGGCTGGGAACAGTTCCTTAAAAAAATGGCGGGAGAGCTCGGCATCAGCGCAGGGACATATATTATAGGTAAAGACGAAAAAATTGTTGATGACAGCCTGGCCGGCACCATAAAGGGAATAAAACCGGACAGCGCGGCAGCAGACTTTGAAAAAGGTCTCAAGATATCAGGAGGCAGAACTGAAATACTGCTCTCGCCCGGGAACTATCTCGATATGGATATTGAAGATCTTAAAATGGAAATTGCTTCATACCTTTTTAGTGGAGAGAAATAATGGCCGTTATGTCTTATGAAATAGAAGATGACAGCTTTTATCTGTTCGTGTGTGCGGAGTTAAAAGCCAGGGAAAACAGATTTGTAACCGACAGCAGACTGGAGAGGATGCTGTCGGTCGGAGGTATGGAAGAATTCCTAAAAGTTCTGGGAGAAACCGTTTATACATCGGATATAAGCGGTATTGAAGCAAAGGGAAGTTTTGGGGAAGTCATGATCTCTGTTTATCAGATGATAAACAGCTATATGGAGAGCAGATTAAAACCAGAGCATACAAAGCTTGTCCACATACTTTTTTTTGAGGAATTCCTTCATAACCTGAAGGTCATACTCAAGTCATCTATGCTTAAAGATGACTTTGAGGGCCTCTATATACCTATAAAATATGAATACGGCACCCTTATGGAAGCATACAATACAGGAAAATATGAAGATATCACGGAACCGATGCCGGAGCTGATCGAATACTTAAGAAAACTTGCGGGACTTCCGGGAGAAAAGGACCTCAGAAAGCTGGAACTGGATTTTGAAGCTTTTTATATGGGAAAGATGCTCAGTACCGCTGAGAGCCTCAATAGGAAGATGATAGAAGATTATATAAGGCAGAAAATCGACCTTGCAAATATCGAGATCATCTACCGGTGCAAGCAGATCGAAGAGAGGTCAGGGTTCACCGGCCTTCTTCATGGCGGAGGATATCTGGAGCTCAAAACCCTTGCGGATCTTGAAAATGAAAGTATGGATTATATCGTAAAGGAGCTTGAACGAACAGACTATGGAGATGTCATTGTAAAGGGAGCGCAGAGGCTCTTTTCTGACAATAGTTTTTCCTCTTTTGAAAGAAACAGAGACCTTTATTTTCTGGAATACTTTGACAGGATAAAATACAGCGTCTCAAACCTTGAGAAGATATTCCAGTTTTTTTTAAAGAAAAAAATAGAACTTATTAATATAAATATCCTCTACACGGGGATACGGTATAATGCCGATAAATCAAATATAAGAAGCAAGATAGAATAATGGCCGAAGCAAAAATAGCAGCATTTGGTGAAAGCGATATAATGCTTATCTTTAAAGCGATAGGCGCCGATGTCTACCCCTCAGACAGTTCTGCCGGCACCGTAGATATGGAAGCAAGGCTTAAAAAGATAATAAAAGGAGGCTATGGGATCATCTTTATGACAGAGACTGTAGCAGCGGGATTGGACAGTGCAATAAAATATTATTCCAATCAAGTAACACCCTCCATAGTGGTTGTGCCCGGTCTGGGCAGGAGGAACAATTATGCTGTAAACCAGCTCAGGGCAGCAATAATAAAAGCAGTGGGAGCAGATATGATGGCTGAGGAAAAAAGTAAAAAGGAACAGGAGTAGTTAATGGCAAAAATAGGAAGGATCATAAAAGTAGCCGGCCCTCTTGTGGTTGCGGAAAATATGTCCGGTGCAAAGATGTTTGAAATTGTGCATGTATCGGATAAAAAACTGATGGGGGAAATAATAGAATTCAACGGCGATCTGGCATCGATACAGGTATATGAAGAGACCGGAGGGATCGGTGTCGGGGAACCTGTGTATCCTGCAGGAGAACCGCTTACAGTTGAGCTTGGCCCCGGTATAATAGAATCCATTTATGATGGAATACAAAGGCCGCTTGACGAGATCTATAAAAATTTTGGGGATTTTATCAGCCGCGGAGTCACAGCAGATTCTCTTAACCGCAGCAAAAAGTGGCAATTTATTCCAATAGCGAGAAAAGGCGACAGGGTGAGTGTGGGGGACCATCTTGGATATGTCGAAGAGACCCCGCTGGTAAAGCATTATATAATGGTGCCTCCCGGAACAGAGGGCGAGATAAAAGAAATCGGAGAGGGCCAGTATACGATAGAGGATACGGTCGCGGTGCTTTCCGGGAAAGATGGCGATATCAGCATAAATATGATCCAGAAATGGCCCGTTAGAAAACCAAGACCCTATAAAAAGAAGAAAAGGCCGGATATCCCTCTTTTTACCGGACAGAGGGTAGTAGATATGTTCTTCCCGCTGGCCAAAGGAGGCACAGCATGCGTACCCGGCCCATTTGGTTCGGGCAAGACTGTTATACAGCATCAGCTGGCTAAATGGGTTGAAGCAGAGGTCATAGTATATGTAGGCTGCGGGGAGAGAGGAAATGAGATGACAGATGTGCTCATGGAATTTCCTGAGCTTTTGGACCCCAGAAGCGGCGAACCCCTGATGAAGAGAACGGTTCTTATCGCCAATACATCCAATATGCCTGTAGCGGCACGCGAGGCATCAGTATATACCGGCATAACCATAGCAGAGTACTTCAGGGATATGGGATATTCAGTCGCGCTTATGGCAGATTCGACATCGAGATGGGCCGAAGCCATGAGGGAGATATCGGGAAGGCTGGAAGAG
Source organism: uncultured bacterium (assembly GCA_965549355.1). Classification (GTDB taxonomy): domain Bacteria; phylum Actinomycetota; class Humimicrobiia; order Humimicrobiales; family Humimicrobiaceae; genus M55B120. The sequence continues at coordinate 3,351 of CBEVGD010000019.1, forward strand.
ATGCCGGGAGAGGAAGGATATCCGGCATATCTCGGTGCAAGGATCGCATCATTTTACGAAAGAGCCGGAGCGGTCGAATGCCTATCATCTTCAGAAGAAGCCAGAACAGGGGCTCTATCGGTCATAGGAGCTGTCTCTCCTCCGGGAGGGGATCTTTCTGATCCGGTTGTCCAGGCTACGCTCAGAGTAGTGAAAGTATTCTGGTCGCTTGAGGCCAATCTGGCATATAGCAGGCATTTCCCCGCCATTTCATGGTTGAACTCATATTCCCTTTATAATGATTCCATAAAGGAAAGCGTCATAGAGGATGTAGCAGAAGACTATTTTGATCTCCAGGCTGAGGCCATGAAGCTTCTTGAGAAAGAATCGGAACTGGAAGAGATAGTAAGGCTCGTCGGGATAGATGCATTATCGGGTCCGGATAGGCTGGTACTTCTGGTATCCAGAATGATAAGGGAAGACTTCCTGCACCAGAATGCATTCCATGATATTGATACATATTCTTCCATAGAGAAGCAGCATAAGATGATAGATAGTATCATACATTTTTACAAGCAGGCTGCTGACAGCCTCAGGATGGATGCCGATATCAGGGACATAGAGTCTGCAGGAGTAAAGGACAGCATCGCCAGGATGAAATATATTCCAAAAGAAGAGCTGGCAAAAATAGATAAAGTGAAAGCTGATATAGAAAGTGAATTTGCAAAGTTTATTGAGAAACCCCACCTGGAGGAATGAGTATGCTAAAAGAGTATAAAAGCATTATTAATATTTCCGGTCCGCTCCTGCTGGTTGAAGGAGTGGATGGAGTGAAATATGAAGAACTGGTAGACATCAAACTGGAAGACGGATCACTCAGAAGCGGAAAGGTCCTTGAAGTAGAAGGAGATAAGGCGCTTGTACAGGTATTTGAAGGCACTTCCGGAATAGACTCGGAGAATACCAGGGTAAGATTTCTGGGACGCGGGACGCATATGTATCTTTCGGAAGATATACTTGGGAAGGTATTTACCGGTCTGGGCAAACCGATGACTGAAAATGACAGAATAATCGCTGAGAAAAGTATGGACATAAACGGGTCCCCGATAAATCCTTATGCAAGAAATTATCCCGATGAATTCATTCAGACCGGCATCTCATCCATTGACGGCCTTAATACGCTGGTAAGGGGGCAGAAGCTTCCTATGTTTTCTGGTTCGGGACTTCCCCATAACCGGATAGCTGCGCAGATTGCAAGACAGGCTGCGGTGCTTGGGAAGAAGGAGGAATTCGCCGTAGTATTTGTCGCTATCGGGATCACTTTTGAAGAGTCCCAGTACTTTATAAACGATCTTACAAAGACCGGCGCCATAAGCCGTTCCGTCCTTGTTCTTAATCTGGCCGACGACCCTGCAATAGAAAGAATAGCGACTCCCAGGGTGGGCCTTACATGTGCGGAGTATCTTGCTTTTGAAAAGGATATGCATGTGCTGGTCATCCTTACTGATATGACAAATTACTGCGAGGCTTTAAAGGAAGTCTCTGCAGCAAGAAAGGAAATACCGGGCAGGAGAGGTTATCCGGGATATCTATATACGGATCTTGCCACTATCTATGAAAGGGCAGGAAGGATAAAGGGAAAGAAAGGCTCTATAACCCAGATACCAATACTTACTATGCCGGAGGATGACAAGACGCATCCGATACCCGACCTTACAGGTTATATAACCGAGGGACAGATTATACTTTCAAGATCACTGCACAAAAAGAAAATATCTCCCCCGGTAGATGTGCTCCCTTCGCTTTCCAGATTAAAGGACAAGGGGATCGGGGAAGGGAAGACCAGGGAGGATCATGCCGATACCTTCAATCAGCTATATGCGGCATATGCCAGGGGAAAAGATATCCAGGAACTTGCAGTGATATTGGGAGAAGCGGCCCTTTCGGATCTTGATAAAATATATTTTAAATTTGCAGAGGAATTCGAAAACCAATATATCTCCCAGGGCGAATATGAGAACAGGACCATAGAAGAGACGCTTGACCTCGGGTGGGAGTTGCTTTCAGTATTTCCCAGGGAAGAGCTGAAAAGAATAAGGGATGAATACCTTGATAAATACCTGGAAAAATTTAAAAAGGAAGAAGAAGGGCAGTAGTATATGCTTGCCAGGGTAAATGCGACCAGGATGGAGCTTTTAAGGCTCAAGAAGAGGCTTTTGCTTGCATCCAGGGGGCATAAGCTTTTAAAGGACAAAAGAGATGAACTGATGCGGCTGCTCCTCGAGATAATCGATGAAGTTAAGGAGATGAGGCTGTCTGTCGAAAAGGAGTTCAATTCAATACTTGAGATGTTTGTGCTGGCAAAAGCAAGAATGGGGCCCTTCCAGATAGAACAGGCGCTTCTCATACCTTCAAAGAAGATATCTGTATCAGTGAGCCAGAAGAATATGATGAGCGTGCGGGTGCCCGAATATTCGAAAGAAGTCTCCGGGAATATTATACCCTATGGCTTTTTGAATACTTCCGGAGATATAGATATATCACTGGATAAGTTTGACAGATTTATTGAAGATCTACTGAGTCTTGCCGAGAAGGAAAAGACAGTACAGCTGATGGCCACTGAGATAGAAGAGACCAGGAGGCGTGTAAATGCCCTGGAGTACAAGCTGATCCCCGACCTTCAGGAGACCATCAAATCCATCACTATGAAGCTTGATGAGAATGAAAGAGCCGGCACGGTAAGGCTGATGAGGGTCAAAGACATCGTTAGGAGCCATTGATCATTAAAATCCTAAAGAGCGCTTCTTTATTTTTGATGCTGTATCTTTTTACTGTTTCCTCAGCAAAGTCAAAAAATTCTCTCCGCTCTCTTTCTGCCGGCGGTTCTTTATTTTATTATATTATCTTGCAAGGAGGTTAAAATGAAAATTGAACTCCGTAAAGAATATAGATATTCTTTGATAGTGCCTACAAGCATGGGCGTGCGCATTACACCGGATAACGGACAACCTGTGCATAGCAGCTCAACTTTTACGATTCAGACTACCAGTGCAGAAACAAATGTTGCAAGCGTTTCTTCTTATCTGGGATTACCGGTTAAAGTACTTTCTACATTTGTTAAAGATAGCCCCATTGCAGCTATGATAAAAAATAATCTTGCAGGCAGGCACATGGTGTATGAAGGCAAAGAAATACCTCAGGGAAGCCCATGGGGCCACCGCCATCAATTCAATATTGCTGATAGCGGTTATGGTCCACGCGGACCCAGGGTACAAAATGACCGTGCGGGGGAAGTCGGCCGGACATTAGACGCTAAAGATTTTGATCTGGAAAGAATTTTTAAAATTGAAGGGGTTCAGATCCTGCACTTATCCGGATTGATTGCCGCGCTTTCCACAGAAACAAGTATTTTTTGTCTGGAACTTGCCAGAACTGCAAAAAAATATGGAGCCAGAATATCCTTTGACCTGAATTACCGCGCTTCTTTCTGGAAAAACCGTGAAGAAGAACTTCGTGATAAATTTTCAGAAATTGCAAGCATATCAGATATTCTTGTAGGGAATGAGGAAGATTTTCAGCTCTGTCTGGGCGTAAAAGGTCCGAAAACCGGCGGGAAAGAGCTGGCTGACAGGATAGATGATTTTAAAGAAATGATTGTGCAGGTTAAAAAAACCTATCCTGCTGCTTTTGTTTTTGCAACAACATTACGGCAGGTTATTAATGCAAACTGCCATCTCTGGGGTGCTATAATGCTGGAAGGAGAAAACTGGCATGTGGTAGAACCGCGTGAGATTGCAGTTATTGACCGTATCGGCGGCGGAGATGGATTTGTAGGGGGTATGCTTTATGGTATCTTAAAAAGTTGGGAGCCTGAAAAGTGGATACAATTCGGCTGGGCGAATGGTGCACTTGTCACGACTTTGTTAACAGATTATGCAATTCCGGCTGATGAAGAACAGATATGGAGTATCTGGAATGGAAATGCACGCATAAAGCGATAAAGATTTGTGATGTTGTAATATTAAAAATCTTCCATAGTCACAGACATATCATCAACCGGACGCTGTGAAGGATAGCCATTAAACTCCCATATTGGCATAGACCGGAAATCCGTGAGCAAGCTTCTTTACTTTTTCTCCTATATCTTTCAGTATTTTTGGCTTATCGGCATTTTTTAGCACTCCGGAAATGTATTCTCCGATCTTATGCATTTCCTCTGTTCCCATGCCCTGCGTGGTCACTGCCGGCGTGCCTATCCTTATGCCGCTTGCAATAGTCGGGGTGAGCTTATCGTAGGGAATCACATTATAATTAAGGATTATCCCGGCCTCTGCAAGAAGGTCCGCAGCATCAATGCCTGTTATGCCCTTATTTGTAAGGTCGATCAGAAAGAGGTGATTGTCTGTGCCTCCCGATACGATTCTGAAGCCTTCATCCTCCATATGCTGGCAGAGTGTTCTTGAATTCTCTATTATTTTTCTGCTGTATTCCTTAAAGGAATCCTGAAGCGCTTCCCTGTATGCCACAGCTTTGGCCGCTATAATATGCATAAGCGGTCCGCCCTGCATTCCCGGGAAAACAGATTTGTCGATAAGCCCGCCGTATTTTTTGTCGGCCACTATCATCCCGCCTCTGGGGCCGCGTATAGTCTTATGCGTTGTAGCAGTTGTAAAATCAGCGACACCTACTGAATCAGGATGCAGCCCGCTTACCATGAGTCCGGCAATATGGGCAGTATCCGCCATGAGATAGGAGCCCACTTCATCGGCTATCTCCCTGAATTTTTTAAATTCGATCTTCCTGGAATATGAGCTGGCGCCGGCTATAATAAGTTTTGGCTTTATTATCTTTGCCTGTTTCCTTATATCCTCATAATCAAGTATCTCAGTATCCGGATCAACGCTATAGGTATATATGTCAAAATATTTTCCGGTCAGGTTTTGCTTATGGCCGTGAGAAAGATGGCCGCCGTCCCTTAAGTTCATTGAGAGTATCTTATCTCCGCATTTTAGTATTGCAAGAAATACCGCCACATTTGCATTTACTCCGCTATGGGGCTGGACATTGCAGTAATTGGAGCCGAAGAGCTTATTGGCCCTGCTTCTGGCAATATCCTCGATACTGTCCATATTTTCACAGCCCTCATAATACCTGAATCCGGGATAGCCTTCGGCATATTTATTGGTAAGTACGCTTCCCATCGTCCCGATGACTTCCTGGGACGTGAAATTCTCCGAAGCGATAAGTACAAGATTATCCTGCTGCCTGGCGATCTCGCCCTTGATTATCTCTCTGATCTCGCTATCGGATGTTTGGTTATACGTATGATTATGGCCTACTGTCTTATTTGCAGTCACGGGATCTGCTCCTTTCTTCAATACTTGTGATCTTATTTATTCTTCTAATATGTCTTTTATCATTGCTAAAAGGCGTCTCAAGAAAGACTTTTGCTATTTTAACAGCCATGTCAATAGAGATAAACCTTGCTCCCATGCAAAGCATATTTGCATTATTATGTTCCCTTGCAAAATGGGCGGTCTCTTCATTCCAGCATACTGCGGCCCTGACCCCCCTCACCTTATTAGCAGCGAGGCTGATGCCTATTCCCGTTCCACAGATAAGTATGCCGAGGTCCGCTTCTTTCCTGCAGACAGCAAGTGCTCCCTTTTCCCCGAAATCCGGATAGTCCACGCTTTCGCCGCTATTTGTCCCAATATCTATTACCTGATGGCCCATTGATACAGCAAGTTCTTTCAATTTTTCCTTATATTCTACGCCTGCATGATCTGAACCCATTACTATTTTCATTTTCATCTCCTGTGCCGGTTTGAAGCAAGTTCAAGTATATTATAATCTGTGGAAAAAGATAATCGGAAAATATAAGAAACCGGCATATCTGATTCTGTTTAAGCGTTCCCGTATAGCATGGCTCATAAAAAGGCATCATAGCAACTTCTGTATTATTGGTCTTCAGAGGCACACTTTTAAAACGGGTCCGTCACAACTGCAGTTCCCGGAGTATGCTTTCAAAGCTTACTGCACCTTCTCTTATCAGCACAGGGACCTCGCCTGTAATGTCTACAATAGTTGATTCTTTTCCTCTTAGAACACCTTTTAGCCGGACCACCATATCTACCTTCTTGCAAATATCTGAAGGTATTGCGCCTATAGTGTCCGGATTGATACTGGCTCCGGAGATAGTAGCGCTTGTAGATACTATGGGCCCGGATTGATCTATTATGTCCCGAAGCACCTTGAGCCCCGCCATCCTTACTGCTATAGTAGGGACGGTGCCTGCAATATGGCCGGCAGGATCATTACTTTTCTTTAGTATGAGGGTAAGGGGCCGGGGGTCCCCGGTCTCCCAGTAGCGCTTTATAAGCTTCTTTGCCGTGATATTTATATCTTTTGCCAGCATCTCAAGCTGAAACGTATCCGATATCAGGACAATAAAAGGCATATTGGTTTTACGCCTTTTGATCCCGTATATCCTGCTCAATGCTTTCCTGTCATCATAACGGCAGCTTATCCCGTATATGGTCGAAGCAGGCAGTATGAGAACCCTGCCGCTGATCAAAGCTTCTGCGACCGCCCTGATTTTTTTGGCCCGTGTTTCTTCGGGTGCGTCTGTTTCATTTATAATTATCTCATCCATAGTCTTTAATATACGTAAATTTCAGCCTGACCGCAATTAAAATAGCAATATAGGCCGTTAATCTCCCATGCAATGCGTTACGTTGCTTGCGCCGCTACGGCCCGCAGCTTATCATTTTATTGTCCAACAAGCCAGGATCCAGTTCCCGGACAGGCTTCCAGTATGGATTTGAATAATTATCAAAAGCAGCAAAAAACTCCCTATAATCCATATCCTTAATATTGTATAATCTACTTACATATCATTGATTCTAAGGTTGGATATTATGGTGATGACAAGGCCCACCTGGCATGAATATTTTGTATCGATAACAAAACAGGTAGCCACCCGGTCCACATGCCTGAGAAGAAAAGTAGGCGCAATAGTAGTAAAGGACAAAAGGATACTTACAACCGGCTATAATGGAGCACCCATGGGTGTAGAAAACTGCCTTGAGAGAGGCACATGCCTGAGAGAAGAGCTGGGGGTCCCCTCTGGAGAAAGGCATGAGATATGCAGGGGCCTGCATGCTGAGCAGAATGCAATGCTTCAGGCAGCTTATCATGGGATAATAATAAAGGACTCAGTATTATATTGTACGACACAGCCCTGTGTAATGTGCTCAAAGATGATAATAAATGCTGGTATAAGGAAGATCTATTATCTGGAAGATTATCCCGATCCTATTTCCATACAGATGCTTGATGAAGCAGGGATAGAGTCAATCAGACTCGATTACTAGGAGAGTCTGAGTCCAGTTCTCAATCAGGCTCCCGGGGCCGCAACCGCTTGAGCAGGATAGCCAAAAACCGGATCAGGGCAGATAATATAATAGAGTTATAATTTTCTACAAAAAAAACAGGCACTTTGAAAAAATTGCACTTTAAAATAATCGAAAAAAATATTATATTAAGTATAATTTTTTGTGGTTCAAAGTCCTTGAGGCTTAAACTGGAAAGGGACCGCAGTGATTAGAAATAATTATTTTATAATTCGACCAGAGGCGGAGCCCTGCATATGGCAGATGATCAGGACCGGACCGGCATAAGAAATATTTCAATATACATAATAATAGGACTGGCCCTGCTTGCCGTAATTCTATATTTTTTACTTCCCCTTGAAATATCAGCTGCTATAATAATAAGTTCATTTCTGGCATTTATAGTATTTGCATTAACATTTGCCTTTTACCGATGGATATCCCGGAAAGGATCCATGAAAGCAGCGAGGCTTATAATGTTTTCATTTATTATAAAGATAATTGTGCTTGCAGCGGTATTCTACCTCGTCTTCTCGCTGGACTTTGTAAATACCCTGGTCTTTGGCGTCTCTTTTGTGGTGTTTTTTACCATATTTTTAAATTTGGAAATCTTTCTTATATATAAAAAAATATTATTTAAATAGACCCTGGAGAAGGTATTGCACGTTCTTGAACATTTTCATCTGAAGGTAATAGTGCCGATAGAGGTGTTTGGCATAGATATATCCATCACCAATCTCACGCTTTCGATGTTCGCGGCTGCAGCGGTCTTCCTTGCCCTGCTCATACTACTGGCATTAAAGCCGAAGACGGTCCCCGGGAAAAGGCAGGTAATGATCGAGATGCTGCTTGTCTTTATAAAGAGAAACCTGGTCTATAATATGATAGGGAAAAAGGAAGGCGATAAATGGGTCCCGCTGATCGGGGGCATCTTTATATTCGTCCTGGCAAACAACCTTATCGGATTAGTACCGGGAGCATATACGCCGACTTCCAATCCGATGGTCCCGGTAACCCTTGCCATAATAGTATTCTTTACCGTCCAAATCACAAACTTAAGGATGCATGGATTTAAAGGGATAGTAAGGACGCTGGCGCCTGCAGCGATACCTTCATGGATGTATGTAATAGTGGTGCCCATAGAGGCTATAAGCATGATAGCCAAACCATTTTCACTCTTTATAAGGCTCGCAGCAAATATGCTTGCAGGGCATACCATCATCTTTGTTCTTCTGGGGCTGATACTATATTTTAAAAGTTATTTTATTGCTATACCCGTGGTACCATTTGCGGCTATAATGACTATTTTTGAGTTATTCGTATCGGCGGTGCAGGCATATATATTTGCGGTGCTTTCTGCCATGTATATCGGAGAGGCAGTAAAGCCGAAGCATTGATTGATAATATAAACATGATCTTTGATCTTGAGGAGGATTTATGGAACCGAAGACAGCGGCACTTATCGCAGCAGGGTTTGTAATGGGCATTGGTTCTATCGGACCGGCTATAGCTATAGGCAATCTGGTAGGAAAGGCGCTTGAGGGAATAGCGAGGCAGCCGGAAGCAGGCGGACAGATTCAGACTGCGATGTTTATAGGCATAGCTTTTGCCGAAGCTATTGCCCTTTATGCGCTGGTAGTAGCTTTTCTGCTTATCTTTGTCGCATAAGGACTTAAAATAAGCTTTAATAAAAATCAATTGGAAGAGGTGTGAATGATTTGGAAGAAGTACTTCAAATATTAAATCCGATGACCAGTACTATCTTCTGGTCCATAATAGTCTTTGTGATACTTGTAATAGTATTGTGGAGATTCGTGCTTAAGCCCATCAACAATATAATGTCCAAAAGGCAGAAAGAGATCAGGGGGAAAATAGATGATGCCGACCGCCGGAACACTGAGGCCCAAAAATATCTTGAGGAACAGAAAAAAAGCATCGATCTCTCAAGGGCAGAGGCTAAAAGGATAATCAATGAGGGCAAAGACACAGCAAAGAAGATAAAGGAAGAAATCAAGGCGAGAGCAGGCGAGAAATCCAGGGCCATGATAGAAGGAGCCCTTGAGGAAATAAAAAGTGAGAAGAACAGAGCCTTAAATGAAGTTAAAAACGAGATAGTGGAGATCGCTCTTGCTGCTTCCCAGAAAATAGTATCAAAAAACCTGTCCACCGAAGAGCATAAAAAGCTCATTGAGGACAGTCTTAAAGAACTGGAAAAGGTCTAAATGAATGAAAACGCGGAAAGGCGCATAAGCTATACCCGGTCCATGCCTGACATGGAAAAGGCATTGGATAGAGTGAATGTGGAAGTGATAAGCGCTATAGAGCTTGATAGGGAAACCCTGAGAAAAATAAAGGAAGATGTGGACAGAGCCTACGGACTTGATATAAGGATAAAAAATACTGTTGAAGAACCCATAATAGGGGGGCTCATTATAAAGATAGGGGAAAAAGTGATAGACCTGAGTGTGAGGAATAAGCTGGAAGATATAAAAACCAGGTTAAAATCGACCAGGCTCGGAGGTGAAGGATTTGGCACTGAAGATTGACTCAAGCAGGATCGCCTCGCTTATAAAGGACGAGCTAAAGACATATAGGAAGGAGGCCAGGGCCGAAGAAATCGGAAGGGTTATGATGGCGGGAGACGGTATTGCAAGAGTCTCCGGGCTGTCAGATACCATGGCTGGCGAGATGCTCCGGTTTCCCGGCGATGTATACGGAGTAGCACTGAACCTGGATAAGAATGGGATAGGCGTGATTATACTGGGAGAAGCGGCCAAAATACAGGAAGGAGATCCCGTGAGATGTACGGGAAGGATACTGGAGATACCTGTGGGAGAGGAGCTCATAGGAAGGATAATCGATCCCATGGGAAAACCGCTTGATAATAAGGATCCCATAAAGGCAAGGACCTATAGGCCGGTAGAATTCATGGCGCCTGATGTCATCAGCCGCCAACCGGTGGTGGAGCCGCTCCAGACCGGGATAAAGGCTATTGATTCCATGGTACCCATAGGAAGGGGTCAGAGGGAGCTTGTCATAGGAGACAGAAGCACCGGAAAGACAGCTATACTTGTGGATGCCATACTTAATCAAAAAAATAAGGGCGTCTATTGCATATATGTGAGCATAGGTCAGAAGACGTCAACTATTGCAAAGATAGTCAAAAAGCTCCGGGACAAAGGAGCCATGGAATATACCACGCTGGTATGCGCACCCGCACAGGCGCCTGCATCGCTTCAATATATAGCCCCCTACTCTGGATGCGCCCTTGGAGAGTATTTCATGTATGGCGGGAAACATGCCCTGATATTATATGATGACCTGTCCAAGCAGGCCGTGGCGTACAGAGAGCTATCGCTTTTACTGAGGAGACCTCCTGGAAGGAAAGCATACCCGGGTGATATTTTCTACCTTCATTCAAGACTCCTTGAAAGGGGGGCAAAGCTTTCAGACAGGCTCGGCGGGGGTTCCCTCACAGCTATTCCGGTGATAGAGACAAAGGTCGGCGATATTTCCGCCTATGTGCCCACAAATATGATATCCATAACTGACGGGCAGATATATCTGGAAACTGATCTTTTTAATGCAGGGATAAGACCCGCTATAAATCCAGGGATATCAGTATCAAGGGTCGGCGGAAATGCCCAATCAAAAGCTATGAAGAAGGTAGCGGGCATGCTCAGGCTGGATCTTGCCCAGTGCAGGGAACTGGAGATCTTTGCCAAATTTGGGACAGAGCTTGACAAAGAGACCAAAAAGCAGCTTGCAAGAGGAGAGAGGATAGTAGAAGTCCTGAAGCAGGGCCAGTATACCCCCATGGAAGTAGAGGAACAGATACTGATCATATTCGCCCTTACAAACGGATATCTTGATGATGTAGAGATCGATAACATCCCGCAGTTTGAGGAAGAGTATCTGGAGTTTATAAGAGCGGACCGCCCGGGAATAATAGAAGAATTAAAAAATAAAAAGGATATACCGCAGGAGCTGGAAAGACAGATCAGACAGGCAATAGACAGATTCAAGGAAAGATTCAGCGCAGGATAGCACTTAAAGAACCATGGTTAAGATAAAAGAGATAAAAAACAGGAAAAAGAGCATATCCGGAACATGGAAGATAACAAGGACAATGGAGATGATAGCGTCTTCAAAGATAAAGAAGGATCAGAAAAGGATACTTGAGGCAAGGCCGTTTATCAGGAAATTAGAAAATTTTATAACCGATATAGCCTGTTATTCTCCCGTGAGCCATCCGCTTCTTTTGCCCCGCAGCGAAGTTAAGAATGTGCTGATCATGGGGATAACCGCGGACCGGGGCCTGTGCGGGGGATATAATTCAAATATAATAAGGCGTATTAAGAAGACCATGGGAAAGATAGAGGAAAAGGGCAAAAAATGCAAGCTTGACATAATCGGGACCAGGGGAAAGAACCATTTTAGATATATGGGCTATAGTATAGACAGAGCATATGAAAATCTCTCGGATCATCCAAAATTTCTGGATGCAAGGGAAATAGCCGGGAGATTAATAAAATCATATATAAACGGAGAAGTGGATGAAGTGATCCTGTGCTATACAAGGTTCAAAAATATAGCAGAACAGATTCCATCATCATTTAAGCTGCTGCCGGTATCTTTTATGGGAAAGCCGGAGGAAGGGGAAAGCTCAGGGGCCGGCATAGGAATAGTGATGATGGGGGACCGGGTATGTAGAATAATGCCGGAATTTACCTATGAGCCTTCTCCTGGAAAGGTACTTGAAGGACTCCTTCCTGAATATATCTACACTATAGTTTATGCGGCACTTCTGGAATCAACCGCAAGCGAGACAGGGGCCAGGATGACAGCGATGAAGAGTGCCGGTGATAATGCCGAAGAGATGGTAAGAGACCTTAGCGGAAAGTATCACAGGGCAAGGCAGCAGCAGATAACCACGGAGATAGCAGAAATAGTATCCGGGGCAGAGATGCTGGCTGGAAGCTGATAAAATCATATGGATTATCAAGAGGTGAATAGAAATAATATGGCAGATGGAAAGAATAGAAACTTAAACAGGGGCAGGATAGTGAGTATAAAGGGCCCCGTGCTGGAGGTAGAGTTCTCCCCCGGAAAACTCCCCGGCACGTATGCTTCCCTTGAGATATGCCGTCCCGAAGGGGAAAGAAAAGAACAGCAGAAGGGGAAAGTAGTCGCAGAGGTTCAGCAGTTCATAGGAGGCAATATTGTAAGGGCAATCGCAATGTCCCCCACTGACGGACTCAAGAGGGGGATGGAAGTCATAGATACCGGGAAAACAATAGAGGTTCCGGTCGGCCGCGGAACCCTCGGAAGGCTCTTCAATGTATTGGGGGAGCCGATAGATAATAAAGGTGATGTATCTGCAGAGATGAAGCTTCCAATACACCGCGGAGCTCCATCCATAGAAGATACGGAACCCGCTACGGAGCTCTTTGAGACCGGCATAAAGGTCATAGATCTTCTCTGCCCATTTATAAAAGGGGGCAAGATAGGCATGTTCGGCGGAGCCGGAGTGGGAAAAACCGTAATAATAATGGAGCTTATCCATAATATAGCCACTGAACATGGCGGGTTCTCTGTATTTTCAGGAATAGGAGAGAGGACGAGGGAAGGAAATGATCTCTATCTTGAGATGAAGAAATCAGGAGTTCTGGATAAAACGGCTCTTGTATTCGGCCAGATGAACGAACCGCCGGGCGCAAGGTTTAGGGCGGGTCTTTCCGGGCTTACTATGGCGGAGTACTTCAGGGATTATGAAGGAAAGGATATCCTGCTTTTTATAGATAATATATTCAGATTTGTCCAGGCGGGCCAGGAAGTCTCAACCCTGCTTGGAAGGATGCCCTCAGCCGTAGGGTACCAGCCGACGCTCTCAAGCGAGATGGGAGAGCTTCAGGAGAGGATAACCTCGACCAAAAAGGGCGCCATAACATCGGTTCAGGCCATATATGTGCCCGCCGATGACCTGACGGATCCTGCACCGGCCACTACATTTACCCATCTGGATTCGACGGTAGTGCTCTCCAGGCAGATAGTAGAGAGAGGACTCTATCCGGCAGTCGATCCTCTTGATTCGTCTTCACAAATACTTGATCCCAGGTATGTGGGTACGGAGCATTATGATGTGGCAAGAAGCGTTCAGGAGATACTCCAGAGGAATAAGGAGCTTCAGGACATAATTGCCATACTTGGGATAGATGAGCTTTCGGAAGAGGATAAGAGTACGGTCCACAGAGCAAGGAAAATAGAAAAGTTTCTTACTCAGCCGTTTTCAGTTGCAGAAGCTTTTACGGGCCATGAAGGAAGATATGTAAAGATAGAAGATACGGTAAAGGGCTTTAAGGCGATCATTGAAGGGAAGTTTGACAATGTACCGGAGCAGACTTTCTATATGGCAGGCACCATAAAAGAGGTAGAGGAGAGGGCCAAAAAGCTAAAAGAAAGTCCGGAAGAAAAGAAAGAGGCAGCTGGTAATGCCGGAAAATAAAATACATGCAAGTATCGTAACGCCGGAAGAAAATATTTTTGAGGGAGAAACCAACTTTGTGTTGGTCCCGGCCCTAAACGGAGCCCTTGGGATGCTTCCCGGCCATATACCTATGGTTGCCAGACTCTCTACCGGCATAGTAAAGATCGGAAAAGGTGATGATGCCCGGTATTTCGCAATACAGAGCGGTTATATAGAGTTTCTTTTCAATAGGGCCAATATACTGACAGAGGACGCCATAGAAACAAAATATGAAGAAAGAGAGAGGGCTCTTAAGGAGATAAAGAAGAAACACAAGATCGTTCAGAAAGTTACCGAAGAAACAAAAAAAGTAGCCTGGGCCATGACCAATATCAAGGATCTGAAGAATTAGAGCACTTAGAGATCAGCCTCCGGCAGCCTCTCCGGAATTTGTTTTTTCTGCTGTTCCGGTTTTTAAATATGGCCTTATAGCATAGGTGATGCCGCCGATGATACCAACTATTATAAACATCACTAAAATCAAAAGCGAACACAGGGCAGCCTTATCATTTGCTACTCCGAGAGCAATCATTATGGAGACAAGGGAATTCTCCCTCAGACCCATGCCGCCAATGGAGATGGGGAGCATGGTAATAACAGTAATGATCGGTACTATAAAGATAAAAGAAGTCAGGTTGAGGCCGATCCCAAGAGCCCTGGCAGCAAGGTAAAAATTAAGTATAACTGCAAATTGAAGAAAGAAGCTGTAAATAAGTATTTTTATCAGGACCATCTTATATTTCTTAAAGCTCTGCAGGGTCCTGTAAAAATCAGACAATTTTTCTTTTATTTTCCTAAATATCATGAATCTATTAAATAATCTGCCAAATTTGAGTATAGAGGGATTTATTATCAAAAAGGCAAGGATTATGGAAATAACAAAAAATATTATAACAGGAATGATCACCGATTGATTTCCTATAGCAGTAAATCCCAGAAATAGTGCCACAATAGCATATACCGCAGCACAGACAATACCTGAAAGTCTTTCCATCAATATAATGGAAGCAGATGTCCCCAGCTTGATCTTCCCTTTTTTGGAGGCATCATAGGCCCTGAACACGTCTCCGCCGATAGCTGTCGGCAGAAAATTATTAAAGAAGAGTCCAATAAGCACAGAGACAGACAATGTCTTCACTCCCAGCCTTGCTTCCTGGGTATCAAGGAGTGTCTTCCACCTGACTGCAGTCATCCAGTTGCCGAATATATGGGTAGAAAGTGACAGAAGAAGCAAATATATATTGACTGTTTTTAAAATATCTAATGCATTCTGCAGATCCTTAAGGTGTTTCCCGATTAAATATGCGATCAGTGATATACTTATCACGACCCTTATAATGATTAAAATGATCTTCTTATTTTTCTTATAAAAAGAAATAATTTTATTTTTCATCTTTATTGTCTATAGCTGCCGGTAATATTATTTTCTTGATTTGGCCACTCTGGCAGGGACCCCTGCAGCAATAGAGAAGGCAGGGATATCCCTGGTCACTACAGCTCCGGCCCCGATGACTGTATCATTGCCGATGGTCACGTTGTCAAATACTTTGGCGCCGGCCCCGAGCCAGCAGTTTTTTTCGATCTCTATGCCATGGGAAGGCTTTTCCTGCTCCGAGATAGGAATATCGGTACTGGAATAGGCATGGCCCCCGCCAATGATATAGACATAAGCGGCAATCAAAGTATTTTCACCGATTGTTACCTTGCTTCCTGAAAATATCTCAGAGTTAAATCCGATATTGACATTTTTTTCCAGCATAATATCCCCGTTTTTACAGCTCAGGATGGTGCTTCTTCCAATAAAATTATGTTTACTGATATAAATGCCCTTATTATTTATCCCCTTTGCATCCAGCACGCAGTAATCATCTATTACCACATCATCTTCAATAGAGATCTTGCCGGGATGCCTTATTGTAAGCGATCTTCCGAAGCTCACCCCTCTTCCTACTTTTTTAAAGAGAAAGGGGAAAAACAAATTTCTGAAAAATATGCCGGCTGCTCCGCGCATATCCTGGAACAATATGAGTATGATCTCATATTTAAGTAAATTAAATATGCCCTTTTTCCCTACGAACAGATTAATATATTTGGTGATCTTTGATTTATCCTTTGCGAAAAGTTCTTTTTGTATTTTATCTTCATATCTTTCTATTTTGATCAACTTCCTTTTCTTATATTATTTTAATAATTTACTATACAGACAGTTCTCTATCTTAAACCTTTCATCCCGGATTTGAAAAACCGGGTATTTTCGCTTTTGTTCCTAAATATGCCCATGTTCCAAATACCACTTTGCTGTCAAATGTATCCCTTCTTTCAAATCAAATGCCGGCCTGTAGCCCAGGATCCTTTTTGCTTTTGATATATCAAAAGCCCTGTCCTTCTTAAAAAAGGCAACTCTCCTCTTATAGAGAGGCGGTTCTTTTCTAAATGGTTTATAAGCATATTCCATTAAGACGGATAAAAGCTCAATTGGTTTATAAGGAAGGCGTATCCCCGGCATCTTTACCTTAAATTCTTCAGCTATGATCTTAAATAATTCATTAAGATCAGTATATTTTGGTCCGCCGATTATAAATACTTCTCCTATGGAACCGCTCTTATGGGAAGCAAGAATAAATCCTGAGACAAGATCATCGATATAGACCATATGATACAGGGCCTTTCCATTCCCCAGGACATAAAACCTCTTTCTGGCTATCATTCTGAACATCTTTAGCAGTCTCAGGTCCCCGGGTCCGTATATGGCGCAGGGCCTTATGATGGATGCAGGAAGGCCCTCCTGTCTGACTGACCGCAACACTTCTTTCTCTGCTGCACATTTTGACTGCTGATAGATATCGTCGGGGCTATAAGGAGCAGACTCATCTGAGGGCGGCTCGTCTACCGAGCTGACGACTCCAATGGTGCTGCAATGGACAAGTCTGGAAACATCGTATTTTAAACAGGCCCCGATGATATTTTTTGTACCTTCGAAATTAACTGCCCGGTAGGAGGAGTCCGGCAGCTTTGCCTCCCTGTACGCAGCAGCTATATTAAATACCCTGTCTGCACCTTTTACGGCCCGGCTGACGGAAGTCTTATCCGTGATATCTCCGGGGACGATCTCTGCACCACTGTCCCTGAGAAAAGCAGTATTGCTGCCCGGCCTTGCCAGCACTTTTACATCCAGGCCTTCGCCCAGTAATTTTTTTACAAGATGGCTTCCTGTAAAACCTGTCCCTCCTGTAACCAGGACCTTCATGTTCAATCTCCTTTGACTCTTTCTATGCTTTTCTTTGCAGGCACCGGCAGGTACTCTTAAGGGACCATCTATAAAAGTCTTTCTTGCAATCTTATTATATCCCTAACCGGTTTCTGCGGGGAAAAATTTTATATATTGCATAAGTATAATACGTTCTCAGTTTAAAATGTAGAACTTATAACTGCTTTGCATAATAAATCAATCCAGAAGCATTAACAGGTGATATACAGTCATACAGCAGCGGCTGCTGCCTGTCCCGGCATCAGGGTCGCCAGAGGCTAAGAATAAGTTTTGTTTTATTCTTTAATCGGTCCATATTTGTTATAATTACCATTGTTTTGAAGGATGGCCGGACTCACTTTTTATAGGAGGCGGCAGCCATATTCTGAGAACTTTATTTTACAAGAATAGAAAAAGGAAATTAATGCCAGGCTTTATTATAAATGGAGGAAGAACCCTTACGGGAAGGATCATAGTGGACGGGGCCAAGAACTCTGCGCTTAAGCTTATGGCTGCTTCAATACTTACAGGCGATGTGACAAGGATATCCAATGTTCCCATCATAGAAGATGTCATGACTATGGTGGAGATGCTTAAGATGCTTGGAGTAGGGGTAAAGGTGGAAAGACATAATAAGGTGGTGGAGATGGACCCCTCGAATATAAACAGTCCTGAGGCCCCATATGAGCTGGTGAGAAAGATGAGAGCATCGATACTTGTAGCCGGACCGCTTCTTGCAAGATTCGGACAGGTAAAAATAGCCATTCCGGGAGGATGCAATATCGGATCCAGACAGATCGACCTTCATCTTAAAGGTTTTGAGAGCATGGGGGTCAGCTACTCAGTCAAGCATGGATATATAAACTGTCGCATAAATAATGGAAGCAAACTAAAAGGGGCTGTGATAAATCTGGATTTCCCATCAAGAGGCGCTACAGAGAATATAATGATGGCGGCGGTTCTTGCTAAAGGGAAGACGATTATAAATAATGCTGCGCTGGAACCTGAAATAGAGGATCTTGCAAAGTTTCTTATCAGCATGGGAGCAAATATATCCGGGCTGAATACAGTGAGTCTGACAATAGAGGGCGTAGACTCGCTTTCAGGTACAGATTATAGCGTGATGCCGGATAGCATTGAAGCGGGGACATATATTGTAGCAGCAGGCATGTGCGGCAGCGACGTAATAATAGAGAATGCAAGGCAGAAGGGCCTTGGGATATTCCTCCTGAAGCTTAAGGAAATAGGAGTAGATATCGATATCATTAATGAAAATACGGTAAGGGTCAGCTCACCGGGGAAAACGTACAGGGCGGCTAATGTGAGTACATTGCCTTATCCCGGATTTCCAACAGATCTGCAGCCCATTATAACGGTGCTGCTCTCGATTGCTGAAGGAGTCTCTATTGTTACTGAGAATGTCTTTGAGAACCGTTTTATGTATATTGATGAGCTCAACCGGATGGGGGCAAATATAAGGATAGACGGGCATCATGCGGTCATCAGCGGAGTCGAAAAGCTATCCGGCGCGCCTGTTCGCACATTTGATTTAAGGGCCGGCGCAGCTGTTGTGCTGGCAGGGCTCGCTGCGGAAGGGACTACAGAGGTAAGTGATATATTCCATATACAGAGGGGATACTCTGATCTTGCCG
>CBEVGD010000020.1:0-20261 GCA_965549355.1 uncultured bacterium
TAATACCGAGATCAGGACAAGGTCCGTATCCCTGTAATCTTCGGTTATCTGCGCTCCCAGTTCTTTCACCTTTTTTTTCAAAGTAGGCTCATCTATAAGGACCTTTATTACCTCATTATCATACATCAATATCTTCTCTCCGCCTTCATTTATTATTCTATATTTACTCATTTGCTACCTCTGATAATATCTATTTTTATTAAAGCATATAAAGATTATTTTTCAAATAGCTCCAGGTATAATATCCTTGATGTCCCGGGAGTGATCCTTACTCTATTATCTATTCTCATATTGCCTACCCAGATTATCTTTTCTCTATCATAAAAAACAGGTATATTTTTCCTCTTATTTACCGGTATCTTCCTATCGGTAAAAAAGTCCTGGAGCTTTTTACTGCCGCCTGCTCCAAGCGGATAAAATCTGTCTCCATCTTTCCAGCGCCTGACCCCTACCGGGGATACTATTTTATTATAATCAAGAAAAACTTTTGAATCAGGGCTATCCCTGTAATCTCCAGCAAAATCAAGCAGCTGCGATCTGACAGTCATTGAAAAATCTTCAAGCTCTGTTTCACCGTCTATTTCTATTATCATATCAACGGGCCCGGTGCCGGTTTTCACTACATTCTGTATCTTTCCCGGGGAAGTTTTATTTATTTTTCCCAGGATATGGGACCTTATCTCGCCGGGCACCTCCTGCATAAAGTCAATGTTTGCCATGTGGATGAAACCGTTTATCCTGAGCACTACTGCCGACCTGATAGGTTTGAGCCATTTGTTCTCCCCTGTTTTTACATTAAGGAGTTTTAATATATCCTCTATATTTCTAAAATTGATATCTTCCAGATTATCCAGTATCTTTTCAAGAGCGCAGGCAATGATCCTTCTTCGGATAGCCAGTGAGCTCAGGTTCAGTGGTTCGATATGTATCTTTAAATATATGATTTTTTTTCTTTCATTTCTTCTGTGGAAGCTTGCTATCTGTTCCAGCAGATTCAAGGAGTACTTCCTTAAAAAGATATCTTCATCCCTTAATATTTCCATGGAACGCCTTATATTGAGTTTAAAGCTTTTAAGGAAATTATCTTTTATAAATGGGATAAGTTTGTTTCTTATCCTGTTTCTGAAATATTTGTTTTCTAGATTTGATTTATCGATACAATACAGGAGACTGTTTTTCCCAAGATAGTCTTCTATGTCCTTTCTGGATGTATTTATCAATGGTCTTATGATCTTTCCATCTACGGGTCTTATCCCGGAGAGACCCCTTGCTCCCGAACCTCTTATTAGTCTCATCAAAAAAGTCTCTATATTGTCATCCAGATTGTGCCCCAGGGCAATTTTATTTATATTATATTTTTTTGAAATATTCTGGAGACGGTCTTTCCTTATCATCCTTGCTCCGGCCTGAAATGAAAGCCTGTTGGCTCTGCACCATTTCACTGCATCGATTTTTTCGCTAAAGAGCCGGATGTTTAACCTGCTGTAAAGGTCCCTGACAAAGGCCAGATCCCTGCCGGACTGGTCCTTTCTTGTGGAGTGATCAAGGCTGAATCCATAGAGGTCAAGGTTCAGTTCATCTCTGAGCATACAAAGTATATGTGTCAAAAATACAGAATCCGGTCCTCCGGAAATAGATATCAGTATGCTGTCCCCGGGATCTACCATATTGAACTGCCTTATGGTCTTTATGGTTATATCTGTGGCCCTTCTATCTATATTGCCATGCGCTGATGTTTTTTTATACTCTGACATATTGTTTCTGCCGGATCCCTTCTCCAGGCAATAATTATTAATATTTTATTTAGCCCTGCTGCTCCAGATATCATGCCCGTCATCAACTTCACAGTTTATTCTCTTGATCTCTCTTGCTTTCCCGCTTCCTTCATCTATGTCTATGGCAACTCCACTTATCCATACATCATTTTTTGCGACCGTAAATTTCTGGGGCATGCCTGTAATAAACTTTTCTATGATATTTTCCTTTCTTACGCCTATTACCGAATCCCTTGGTCCAACCATGCCGGCATCTGTTATATATGCCGTGGTTCCGCCGGGCAGTATTCTTTCATCTGCTGTCTGTACATGCGTATGCGTACCTATGACCGCGCTGACCCTGCCATTTAAAAACCATCCCATCGCAACTTTCTCAGATGTCACTTCTGCATGCATATCCACAATGATAATCGGCGTTTTCCCCTTGATATATTCAAGTATCCTGTCTACGGTCCTGAAGGGACAGTCAAGATTATCAATAAACACCCTGCCGCAAAGATTTATCACTGCCACCTTGATTCCGCCTAACTTTTCTATCTCATATATATTGTATCCATTGCCGGGCGTGCCTGGCGGATAATTAGCAGGTTTCAGCAGCTCCGGCTCCTCATCCAGAAAATCATATATCTCCCTTTTTTTAAATACATGATTGCCGGTGGTCACAACATCTACGCCAGTCTCAAACAAATTTTTACATGTCTTTATCGAGATGCCTATTCCTCCCGCAGAGTTTTCACCATTTGCAATTACCATATCAGCTTCATTTTGCCGAATGAGTTGATCAAGCTTTTTCCTCAGGGCGATTCTGCCCGGCTTACCGATGACATCACCTAAAAATAATACTTTCAAATCAAGCCTTTCTAGCTCTGTTTTTAATTATCCTTTCAGGACAACTGTATATATTAAACCTGTTTCCCCTCGCATAGCCTATAATAGTGAGCCCTATCTTGCCGGCAAGTACGGCTGCGCTATAGGTAACAGATGAATTTGTGACCACTATCGGAATTGATACCCTGGATACCTTAAAAACGAGATCGAGCGATATCCTTCCTGATGTAAATATTATTTTATCTGAAGGATCCAATTCCCTGATAAATATATGTCCGAATACCTTATCCAGACAATTATGCCTGCCAATATCTTCCATGACAAGTATCATCTTGCCGCTTCTGTCGAAAAGAGAGGCAGAGTGCAATCCCCCAAAAGCATTTTTATATTTCTGCTCTGAGAGGTTTTTATTATTTAATTCAAGTATTATGTCCGCATTTACTTCTTTGCCGGACTTGATAGATGGCGGCATTACAGCTATTGCAGCATTATCTATGCTCCCGCATCCTGATGGCATATATCTGATACCTCCCGGCCCTGCCGGCATTCTGCTTTTACCTGAATCTGCATGTGTTCTGATCTTTACAATTGTATTCTCGGGCACAGGGCCGCTATCTTTGTTAAAATCTTCAAATTTTTCATTTTCATTACAAAATTCTATGAGATCTATCTTATTGTAGTTATCAATATACCCATTTGAGACTGTATATCCTGAGGCCAGTTCAATAAGATCCCCCGGAGAGCAGGATATCACGGATATCTTCTCGCTGTTTAAAATAAGATGCAGCAATATTTCCCGGGGGATCATGTCCTGCTTCCCGTTCATGCTTCCATCAGATCTTACTTTCTCTATTTTAATTCTTCTGCCCAATTCCAAAATACTATTCTCCAGCTTTCATCCTCTTCTTTTATAAGCGATACCTCAATATCTTTATACATCTTCTCTCCGCCATCATAACTGTCAAGAATATCAATTCCCACAAGAGCAGTATTGTTTTTTACTTCCACCCAATTGATCTCGACAGTTACAATATCAGTAATATCAGAAAACTCCATTATAAAATCCTGTTCGCTTCCCTTGCTCTTATCTTCACTGCTGAGGTATTTATATGCTTCACTGTAATTCTTTCCCATGAGCAAATCAAAAAAGATATCAACAGTCTCTACCGCCGCATCCATTTCCTTATCGCTTGAAAATCTTTCGGTCAGGAAGACTCTTCCATTATCGACCATGCCGCACCCGCCAAAAAGAGCGCCTGACGGAAGGATCAGCAGCACCGCCATAATAAATATGGATATTTTGCCTGATGCTTTATTTTTATGCTGTGCCATAGACTCTTTTATCCTGTACTGCATACCGTACATCTACTGCCCTTTTTTCTGTTAGCCCGAAAAGTACCCGGCTCGAATAACAGCTGTTCGGATTATATAAATTTTCTTTCAATGAAGTCCCTCAAGATACTCTATAAAAAATATAGATAAATTATAATTTAAAATCGAATTTAATTGAAATCTAATGAGGAATTTTAGGATTTGGTAGCGGGGATAGGATTTGAACCTATGACCTTCGGGTTATGAGCCCGACGAGCTACCAGACTGCTCCACCCCGCGCCGAAAAATATGTGGTATTTCTTAACCGCAGGAACATTATAATGATTTTTCCCAAAATGTCCAATGCAATTTTTAAATATTATTTATCTGTAATTTGGAATATGCACTTATATGCTTATCTTGATTATTTTAAAATTATTAGTGCCAATGTTTTAATAAAATTTTTCCGGAGCTCTCAGACGTGAGCTACTAATATTCTTTCCTTTTGATTGTAATCATTCATAAGGCTAATATTTTTTACTTTTATATATTTTTTCACAAGAGGGACGAGTCTGCCTCCAACAATAGGATCGGTTTCAAAAAGAATACATGAAGACCCGGGTATCATTAGCCTCTTTATCCTTGATAAGATCTTTTCATACATTTCCAACCCCGTTTCTCCGGCAACAAGAGCTTCCTTTGGTTCATATTCTCTTATTTCGCGGGGAAGATCCAGAAAACCGCTCTCTGAAATATAGGGTGGGTTTGAGATTACAAGATCTATCTTCCCTTTATTATTTACGGTCCATTCTGAATCATCTTCCGGCAGTATATCGCAATGAATAAATTCCAGGTTTTTCCCCATATCGCCGGCCAGTATGCTTTCCGCATTTCTATCAGCAATTTCAAGAGCCCTCTCGCTAATATCCGTTGCAGCGATCTTTATCTTATTTATGCTTCCGGGGGATCTCTGTAATAGCTCGGTATATAAACTGAGGATTATAGCTCCGCTTCCGGTTCCGATCTCTATAATATTTATATGTCCTTTTTTATCCAGAAGCCTTAATGATTCTTCCAGAGCCTTCTCGACCAGAAGTTCTGTCTCCGGACGGGGAATTAATACATTCCCATCAATATATAATCTGATATTTCTGAAATATGCTTCACCCAGTATGTACTGGATCGGAATATATTCGAGCCTTTTTAAAATATACTTTTTATAGGTTCCCAGCTCTTCTCTATTTAAAATCCTGTCATAATCGAGGTAAAGATCCATCCTGGTAAGGCCGAGCGCCGCAGCCAGCAGAAGTTCAGCCGAAAGGCGGGCCCGGGGAATATCTTTTTTTGTAAAAAAATCAATGCCCCACTCAAGAATCCTTTTTACGCTCCAGGTCTCCAAATTCCTACACTCCCAGCTTTTCCAGCTTTTTCTCCTCATCAGCGCTCTTAAGGGCGCTGATCAATTCATCCAGGCCTCCTTCAAGAACCTCGTCCAGCCTATAGAGCGTCAGATTGATCCTGTGGTCAGTGATCCTGCCCTGAGGATAATTATATGTCCTTATCCTTTCGCTTCTATCCCCGGTGCCTATCTGTGTCCTCCGGTTCTCGGTCTGCTGGTCCTTCTGCTTCCTTTCTTCTTCTTCCTTTAATCTCGCTCTCAATATCTTTAATGCTTTATCTTTGTTTTGAAGCTGGGATTTCTCATCCTGGCAGCTCACTATCATACCTGTTGGAATATGTGTCACTCTTACTGCAGAATCAGTCGTATTGACTGATTGCCCCCCGGGTCCGCTGGAACGGAACACATCTATTCTTAGTTCATTCGGATCTATATCGACTTCGACCTCTTCGACTTCAGGAAGCACCGCTACTGTAGCAGTGGATGTATGTATCCTGCCCTGTGACTCTGTTGCCGGGACTCTTTGAACCCGGTGAACCCCGGATTCATATTTCATTATCCCGTATACGCTTTCTCCTTCTATCCCGAAGATTATTTCCTTAAACCCTCCTATACCCAGCCGGTTTGAACTAAGTACAGCATGTTTCCATTTCCTGGATTCTGCATACTTCGCATAGACGCGGTACAGTACCCCGGCAAAAAGCGCCGCCTCATCTCCGCCGGCTCCTGCTCTTATTTCTACAATAACATTTTTCTTATCATTGGGATCTCTGGGAGTCAGCTGGAGTCTTATCCTCTTTTCCAGAGCAGCTTTGTTTTTATTATTATTTTCCACTTCCCCATTCAAAAATTCCTTCATCTCTTCATCTTGTTCAGAATCCAGCATTTCAGCAGCTTCCTCAATTGAGGAAAGGACTTCCCGGTACTGGCTCGCAAGCCTCACTGCTTCTTCCACCTCTGAAATTTTTTTTCCGTATTCTTTTATCTTTTCAGGATTTGAAGCAATTTCAGGCTCTGAAAGTTTTGACATCAGTTTCCTGTACTCATCTTCAAAGATCTTTAGCTTTTCAAGCAATTTACTCATTTTAATTCACCTTAAGCTCAAACTATGGATTTATTAATACTGTAGCATAACCGGCCCAATAAAAAAGGAGTGGTCGGATCTAATGATCAAATATTCTGATAGATCGCTAACTTGATATGGTTTCCCGGACGACTTTTCCGCTTTTGAAATCATCTTCTGATTTTATGACTCTATTAAACGAGCTTATTGCGACTTCGATCTGCGAGTCATCAGGCTCCCTCGTAGTTATCTTTTGAAGAAGAAGACCGGGATAAAATATGATACTAACGATTTTGTGTTTTGAGTATTTCCCGGCAAGTTTTATCAGCTCGTATGATATGCCTGATATGACCGGTATCAGGAGCACTCTGTAGAGTATTCTCAGGAGAAGCGGGGGCCTGCCCAGCAGGGCAAATACAAATATAGCTACGACCATTACTATCAGTAGAAAGCTGGTTCCGCATCTTACATGTAAAGTCGTATACTTCCTTACATTCTCGACCTTTATCTCTTCATCATTTTCATATGCCTGTATCGTCTTATGTTCAGCTCCATGATATTGGAATATCCTTTTGATGTCTTTTAACCGGGATATAATGAGTATATAGCCAAGAAAAAGCAATATCCTTACAAGCCCTTCCATAAGATTATATACAATAGTATTTGGAAAATAATTTGAAAAGCTTCTTCCAATAAGGGTAGGCAGAATAAAGAATACTCCAACTGCAAAGATCACAGCGATCATAATAGCAATCGTCATCTCTTTTTTGGAAAACTGTATATCTTCTTCTGTGGATTCATTTACTGAATAGCTCAATGCCCTGAAACCAAGCGCCATGCTTTCGATAAGGTTTACCACTCCCCTGATAAAGGGAAAACCCAGAAATTTATTATTTATCGTAAGTGATGAATTTTTGAATAATTTTGTCGAAATAGTCTTGTCGGGTCTTCTTACGGCCAGGGCCCAGAAATTTTTCCCCCTCATCATGACCCCCTCTATTACTGCCTGGCCTCCTACCTGATATTTATTTGTGGTTTCTGTCATCGAAGTCTTTTCCTTGAGTATAACCCTCCCGGGTCCAGCCGATATTTCTATTTCTTTGATTTTACAAGACGCTTTTTAAATCTTTCCACTCTTCCGCCGGAGTCGATCAGCTTTTGTTTCCCGGTATAGAAAGGATGGCATGCGGAACATATCTCGATTCTTAATTCTTTTTTTGTAGATCTTGTTGTAAAAGTATTGCCGCAAGAGCAGTGAACTGTGCACTCTTCATATTTAGGATGTATCTTTTCCTTCATTTTATTCCTTACCTATATATCTTTATTGTTTTCAATTATTTCAAAAGTAAAATATTAGCATAAATACAGGTCTCCGTAAACATATTAAACTCTTTTAAATGAAAACAGGCTGTAAATTTGCTTTAGCTTTTCTGTTTATTAAATGTCGCCTGTATTGCTTTAAGGAAATTCTCATTGGAGTTGGTGTTCTTTATATAATCGATAAGCTGCTCAATCGCTACATCGGGTTCCTTTTTATATATGAGCCTTCTGAGTTTCCAGATGATCCGTGCTTCTTCTTTTTCCATAAGCAGCTCTTCTTTCCTGGTCCCTGACCTGGTTATATCTATTGCCGGGAATATCCTTTTGTCAGCAAGGGTCCTGTCAAGATTTATCTCCATATTACCGGTACCCTTGAACTCTTCAAAAATAACATCATCCATCCTGGAGCCAGTGTCTATAAGGGCTGTGGCCAATATAGTAAGGCTGCCTCCGTTTTCAATATTTCTCGCTGCTCCGAAAAACCTTTTTGGCGGGAAAAGGGCCGATGAATCAACACCTCCGGAAAGCACTCTTCCACTTGCAGGTATTGAGAGATTATATGCCCTTGCAAGCCTTGTTATGCTGTCTAAAAGTATTAAAACATCCCTTCCGTGCTCCACGAGCCTTTTTGCTCTTTGAAGTACAAGCTCTGCCACCTGTATATGATTATCCGAGGGCTGGTCAAAGGTGGAACTTATTACTTCCCCTTTTACAGATCTCTCCATATCAGTTACTTCTTCGGGCCTCTCATCTATCAGCAATACTATTATATTTACCTCAGGATTGTTTTCCGAGACACTATTTGCAAGTTCCTTTAAAACAGTAGTCTTTCCTGCCTTTGGAGGAGATACTATAAGACCCCTCTGTCCTTTTCCAATGGGCGCAATAAGATCGATGATCCTCGGAGCAATATTGTCGGGATCTTTAGTCTCTAATCTCAAGCGGTCAATAGGATATATGGGTGTTAGCTTATCAAAGGGAACCCTGTTCCTTATAACATCAGGCTCTTCTTCGTTTACCTTTTCAATTCGCAGTAATGCATTATATTTTTCACTGTCCTTTGGGGGCCTGACCTGTCCATAGACTTGATCGCCCTGCCTCAATCTAAATCTTCTTATTTGTGACTGCGAGACATATATATCTTTGGAGCCTGAAAGATACCCGCTCGTCCTTAGAAAACCATAGCCATCTGCCAGTATATCAAGCACCCCCTGCATCCTTTCTTCATATACTTCAATCTCTTTCTTTTTCTTTTCAGGATATTTTTTCTTTCTTTCTTTCTTTTCTCCTTCGGATATATCCTGCTTTATAAGCTCACTTATGGTGTCCGGCTCTCTTCTTGTCTTTTCAGGGAGAAATACCTTTTCCATTGCAGGAGCAGAGGAAGGTTCCTTCATGGAAGGTCCTTCATTTTCTTTAACAATACCTGCCGTGCTGCTATTATCTTTGATGATACTATCAGTGTTTTCTTTAAGATCTTTTTTAGCAAGGTTCCCGCCGCTGAATATTACATTTTCTTCACTCCGGTCCTCTTTTCCGGCTCCCATACTATTGTCTGAGGCTTTTTCGATTATCCTGTCAATAAGTTCGTCCTTCTTTAATTTGAATATTCCGGAAATATTGAGCTGTTTGGCGATGACTTTCAAATCTGAAAGCATCTTTTTCTTTAATATATCTTTATTTATATCTTCCATACCTGGCATTAACAAATACTCCTTTCATAAGTATTCTAGTTTGTGTCTATCCTGAATGATCTGACATCAATCCGATTTAATGAATTTAATAATAAGTTTTAATAGTACTCAATTGAAATATAACAATAGCCCTGCTATATGCTTTTTGATTAAGGATTTATATAAATTACCATGGCTATAGACACTCATATCTACAATTGCCTGTATAAACTAATTTTGAAACTTCAGGGCCTGATTATTTTGGGGAAACTCCTATTTCGTCAATACTATCTAAAACTCCCTGTATAATATAGAGTTATTTGGAAAAATGCAAGCAAATTTTTTAAAGGGAAGATAATGGGGTCCTCCGCATAAAGCTAAAGAACCCCATTATATATTGTAAGACCTATATATTTTTATACTTTTGGAAGATTTTTTAGTGATTCTTTTATCTTCTCTTCAGGATACTCATAATCTGCAAGTTTTCCATCCATATAGGCATCATAAGCAGAAAGATCGAAATGGCCATGTCCGCTAAAATTGAATACAATAACCTTTTCTTCTCCAGTTTCTTTGCATTTTAATGCTTCATCCACTACTGTTTTTATGGCATGGGCAGTTTCAGGCGCCGGTATTATCCCCTCAGTATTGGCAAAGTTCATTGATGCTTCAAATACCGGATTCTGCGGAAGCGCCACTGCTTCTATTATTTTTTCATTTACAAGAAGGCTTACCTGCGGTGCCATTCCATGATACCTCAGCCCTCCTGCATGGATCGGTTTTGGTATAAAGTCATGACCCAGAGTATACATCTTGGAAATAGGAGCCATTTTCGCAGTATCTCCATAATCATAGGCAAATGGTCCCTTTGTAAGGGTCGGACATGCAATCGGCTCTACAGCTATTATCCTCATATCTTTCCCGGCCATTTTATCCGGGACAAACGGGAACGCAAATCCAGAAAAATTGCTTCCGCCGCCAACACAGCCTATTAATATATCAGGTTCCACGCCGGCCTTTTCAAGCTGTTTTTTTGTCTCGAGCCCCACAATTGACTGATGCATAAGCACATGATTTAATACACTGCCAAGAGAGTATTTTATCTTGCCACCACTCTTTGCCGCAATCTCTACAGCTTCGCTGATAGCTATACCAAGGCTGCCGGTACAGTCTGGATCCTCTTTAAGAATTGCTTTTCCGGCTTCTGTGTTATTCGATGGAGAAGCAATACACTGGGCACCCCATATTTTCATCATCATTTTTCTATATGGTTTCTGGTCATAGCTGCACCTTACCATATATACTGTAAGATCAAGACCCAGCAGACTGCATGCAAGCGATAAAGCGCTGCCCCATTGTCCGGCTCCGGTTTCCGTAACCAGCTCCTTCACACCTTCTTTCTTGTTATAATAAGCCTGTGCTATCGCTGTATTTGGCTTATGGCTCCCCGCAGGGCTGACGCTTTCATTCTTATAATAAATCTTCGCCGGGGTATCCAGAAATTTTTCGAGCCTTTCCGCCCTTACCAGGGGAGACGGCCTCCACATCCTGTAGATCTGCAAAAGTTCTTCAGGTATATCAATAAATCTTTCCATGCTCATTTCCTGTTTGATCAATTCCATAGGGAAAAGAATCGACAGATCATCAGGCGTCAGCGGCTTTCCGTTTTGAGGATTAAGCGAAGGGGCCAGCGGTTTTGGCAGGTCAGGATTTATATTATACCACTGCTTCGGCATCTCCTCTTCTGTAAGAAATATCTTTTTCTCTTCATTCTTTGACATTTTTCACTTCCTTTCTCTTATTACATACTTTTTTGTTTATAAAATAAAAAAACCTCTCCATATCTCTACAATCTGTAGAGACGAGAGGTTGAAATTCCCGCGGTGCCACCCTACTTCACATCCGGACACAATATAGCATTCCACTAGTCCTTATGTGCTCTTAAATTTTCAGATACTATTAATATCTTATCCTAATATCTTGTCCTCTGATAACGGAGGAAGCCGTACTATCATACTCTCCCCGGGATCATCATCTTTTATCTGAGTGATCCGCAGATTTGAGACAGTCACCTCGCAGACCCATTCAGTACCAGCGTTGCAGCCGCATTCTCAGCTCCGGCGGCTCTCTGTATGCTGCATCAATACCTACTACTTCTGTTCATCGGTTTTATTTGATATTTAATTTTCAAATATACAAAATTAAAAAATAATATTAGCATATATAAGGGGTTTTGTACAATTATTCTTTTTTGCTGTTATCTAAAGATCAAAATTTAGTAAAAAATCCAGATACAGATCCTTATAAACTTTCCGGACCATATATTTGGTTTTATGATCCTACCTCCCCGCTTTTGTGATCTTTACTGCTTTTGCCCTTATCTTCTCTATGTCAACACCGGCTTCTGCATATCCTGTGACAATAGCAGACTCTGCCACAGCCACTGCTACAGCTGGCAGGATTCTCGGATCAAATGGTTTCGGGATTATATAATTATGATTTGCCTCATCTGATATTATATCTGCAATTGCCTTTGCTGCGGCAAGCTTCATCTCTATATTTATCTCATCTGCGCCAGCATCAAGCGCTCCCCTGAATATCCCGGGAAAGGCCAGTACATTGTTTACCTGATTGGGATAATCGCTTCTGCCTGTTGCCATTATTTTTACTCCTGCTTTTTTTGCAAGAGCTGGAGATATCTCGGGTTCCGGATTGGCAAGCGCAAAGATTATCGGGTCATCCGCCATGGTCCCTATCATATCAGGGGTCAGTACATCCGCCGCAGACACCCCTATAAAGATATCAGCTTTTTTTACTGCATCAGCCAGTTTTCCCTCTATATTTTTTAGATTAGTGATCCCGGCCATCTCCTGCTTATACACATTAAGGCCCGCTCTTCCCTGATATATTATTCCCTTTGAGTCGCACATGATAATATTCTTTACATCAATATAGTTTAGAAGGCTTGCAATGGAGGTGCCTGCTGCTCCTGCCCCGTTTATTACGACTTTTGCATCCCTTATATCTTTTCCATATATCCTGCAGGCATTAAAGAGTCCCGCAATGGTTACTATTGCAGTCCCGTGCTGATCATCATGAAATGTAAGCATGCCGGTCTCTTTCTTTAGTCTTGACTCTATATCAAAGCATCTTGGAGCTGAAATATCTTCAAGATTGATCCCTGCAAATGAGGGTTCAAGCAGTTTTACAGTCTCTACTATGGTGTCCACATCCTGGCTGTCAATACATATTGGAAATGCGCTGACCCCTCCGAACTGGCGGAAAAGAACACATTTTCCTTCCATCACCGGAAGCGCCGCCCTGGGCCCTATATTTCCAAGGCCAAGAACTGCCGAGCCGTCAGAGACAACTGCTATCATATTACCCCTTGCTGTATATGTATTTAAGGTGGAGGGATCTTTGTATATTTCCCTGCATGGCTGGGCGACTCCGGGAGAGTAGGCAAGGGAAAGATCCCTTTCATCTTTTACATCTACTTTTGGGATCACATCGATCTTACCCGTATATTTTTTATGCATGTTTAAAGATTCTTCATAAATATCCATTTGATTCTCCCCCAGGGAATTGGCTGCTGCTCCAACCCTATTTTTTACTGGCCGCCTCTGCCAGATATTTATTAATAAAATTTTAAAATCCAGACATTACATTATAGGCTTTACATCCCTATCAGTTCAACTACTTTCCCGCTTTATTTTATTCTTTATCAGATAGTTTCAGGCCCTTCAGCGCCATATCAATATATGGAATATTGCTTTTTTCAAGTTTTATAATCACTTCTCCCTAATTATAGCCGGACTCCTGACGGTCTTTCTGTATGCAATCTTTTTAAGCAATAGCTCCTCTGCAGAAAAACTTTTAACAATACTTTTGAGATCAAGCCTCAGAAGCGGATAATGTTTGTCATTTTTCTTAAGATAAAAACCATTGTTTAGAAGGAATTTAAAGGATACCAACGGGCTGTTTTCAAATTCATCTTCGGTAGTATCATCATCAAGCCTTTTTCCTATTGTCTCTATGGACCCAATATTTTTTTTAAAAAGGTCCTTTTCAAGCTCAATAAGCAATTTCTTTTTTATCCCGGATTTTCTCTGTGAGGACTCCACAAATATACAGCCCAAAAAAATGCTTTTTGGATCAGGAGGGTAGACTTTAAATGATTTTAGCTTTGGGAAAAGATTATAATCACCGGCAAACAGTATGCCTATGCATTTTCTGTTTTTAAAGGCCCCTTTTATTATCCCCCCATTACTGCTAAAAGTGGTCAGGTTTTTTTGGCCGGCCTTCTCATAGCTCTTCTTATAAAACTCATGCTTGAAGAGGCTCTTTGCTTCAGATATGCTCTTCATGCTTAAAACATCTCTTAGAAGACTCTCTTCATTATAATCAAACCAGAAATTACATTTAACACATTTGATTCCAGTTTTTTCCAACCTGTCTGCAAAAAGATCCCTTATAACCACCTTCGTGTCCATAATTATAAAAAACCTTCCCCTGATTTATATTCCTGTTTAATTATATCACTTAATAATATTGTTTAAACCAGGAGCCTGTCCGGAAACCGGGCTCAGGCTCCTGGAAATCCCTTTTGAAGTTTTGGATGATTTAATATATATTTTTTATATGCTATTATTTATTGAGTGGTCATATTGTCCTGGAAAATTATTTTGTTGACCACATATATCTTTTAAACCGACAGCCATGAGTAAAAAAATAACATTTGATTATTGGGAACATCTTTATTCAAACCGTATTGGAGGAATGGTTTCCTCTGAAATAAGGGACCTTCTTTCTCTCTCTGCGCGTCCGGATATAATATCCTTTGCAGGAGGCCTGCCGGAAGTCAGGGCTCTAAACTATCAAAAATTGGAAAGATATATAAAGAGGACCTTAAAGACTGACGGAGATATAAGCCTTCAGTATGGAGATTCCACTGGATACTACCCCCTGAGGACAAAACTGATAGATGTGATGGCTCTGGAAGATATCAGCGCTGATGAAGAGGATATTATAATAACTGCCGGAGGCCAGCAGGCTCTCGACCTTCTGGCAAAGGTCTTTATTGATACCGGTGATAATATTATTGTTGAAGCCCCGGGCTATACCGGAGCCCTGAATGCCTTTAAGGCTTATGAAGCAAATATAATCGGGATCCCTGTGGATGAAAATGGTATTCTTGTAGAAGAAGTCGAGAAGAAGCTGAAATCGCTTTCGGATAATAAAGAAGGGGTAAAGTTTATTTATCTGGTCCCAAATTTTTCAAATCCTTCCGGTTTTACCCTGGATCTGGAACGCAGGAAAAAACTCCTTGAACTTGCAAAAAAGTATAATACTTTAATAATAGAAGATAATCCATATGGAATGCTGAGATTTGAAGGCAAAGCACTGCCTTCTATAAAAGAAATGGATACAGCCGGCGATAATAGAAATGTTATTTATACAAGCACTCTCTCAAAGCTATTCGCTCCGGGATTCAGGATAGGCTGGATAGTGGCTCCCCACCTGATACTGGAAAAGCTGACTCTCGGGGTCCAGTCAGCTGTGCTATGTAATAGTACCTTTTCCCAGAGAATAGCCTATGAATACTTTTCGGACCCATCCTGGAAAGACAATCTCACTGAATTTATAAAGATATATAAAAAGAGGAGAGATGCTATGCTTGCAGCTCTCGAAGAAAATCTTTCCGGAGTAGCCGCATGGTCAAAGCCCGAAGGCGGTTTCTTTATCTGGCTAAAAGTGCCTGATTATCTCAATACTAAGGAGATACTTGCTGATGCGGTAAGGGAAAAGGTTGCTTTTGTACCGGGAACAGGTTTCTATGCTGATGGGAGGGGTGGGGATGCGGCCCGCCTGGCATTCTGCACTGAAAGCAGGGAAAACATTAAAAAGGGCATCAAAATACTATCCGAGATCATAAAGGACAAAATCAGATTATATAAAAGTTTTAACTGATTAAATCATTAATTTATCTTATTATATGAGAGTGATGAAAATGAAAAAAAACATTGCAGTTTTAATGGGTGGAAGGTCCCTTGAAAGAGAAATATCTATAAAAAGCGGCCAGAGAGTCTCAAATGCACTCAGAAACCTGGGTTATAATGTGACAAAACTGGATATTGATCAATATATTGTAGATAATCTTACCTCCGGCAGTTTTGATCTTGCATATATTGCCCTTCATGGAAAAGACGGAGAAGACGGCACCATGCAGGAAATACTCGAAGTACTGGAAATACCGTATACGGGTCCGGGAGTATATCCTAATGTCTTAAGCTTTGATAAGATCATCTCAAAGCAGATATTTGACAGCCTCGAGATTCCTACGCCCGGTTTTTACTTTTTAAATGCCAGTTCATTCAGGGAGCTCAGAGCTTCAAAGCTTCTGCCTCATATTGTAGAAAAGGTAGGGCTGCCTCTGGTCATAAAACCCTCGGCCCAGGGCTCTGCTCTGGGAATAAAGCTTGTTGAAAAAGAGGAAGACCTGACAGATGCGATAATATCTGCCCTTGGATACAGCAAGAAAGTCATCCTCGAGAAATATATAGAAGGAATAGAGCTTGCGGTCAGCATTATCGGCAGGGAAAAGCCTGAAGTCCTGCCAGTCGTAGAGATCGTACCGGAAAATAATTTTTTTGATTTTGAATCGAGATCGAAAACCGGTAAAACTGAGTATTTCATTCCGGCAAGGATTCAGGATGATGAGATAAAAAAAGTAATAAGTACAGCTCTTTCTGTGCATAAGGCTCTCAAATGTACCAATCTTTCGAGAGTAGATATTATTATGGATAAAAAAGACAGGACCCCCTATGTGCTCGAGCTTAATACTTCTCCCGGGATGACCGATACCAGTCTCCTTCCTATGGCTGCAAAAGAAGCGGGAATATCCTTTGAAGAGCTTGTGGATAAGATAGTGAAAATGTCTATTGGATAAAGAATATGCTTATTGCCTGAGAAATCATTTGAAAACCTATATATAGTATGAATGGATCTTATTTTATATGGTATATAAATACAATAGGGTCCACATTTTTACAACTCCTTTGTTTTGACAACCCAGGATAGCTTTGCTACTATTCTATTTGCTCTGTGTCCCTGTAGCTCAGATGGATAGAGCACAGGATTCCTAATCCTGGTGCCGGCAGTTCGAATCTGCCCAGGGACACCATAATTAATATTGGAGGTATCAAAAAGGATCACTTCTTCGGATTTTAATAAGTGAAGATGATGGATGCAAAGCCAGAATATTAAAATATTCTGCAGGTAAAAATACTAACCCCTTGAAAGAATAGTTAATGATCTCTATCAATCATATCAATCTAAGCTTTGGCGGCAGACAGCTGTTTAATGATATTTCATTTCAAATAAATCAGAGGGACCGCATCGGGCTGGTGGGAAATAATGGCGCCGGGAAGACGACTCTGCTTAAAGCTATCCTGGGACATCAAAAGCCGGATGAAGGGACCATTGAAAAGCCGCCGGGCCTGACTGTGGGATATCTCCCCCAGCAGATGAGACATATCGATGGGAGGACTCTTTTTAATGAAGCAAAAAGTGCATTTGAAAAAATCCTTCTATTGCAAAAAAGTGCCCAAAAGATAAATAATGTTATCGGAGAAAGAACTGATTATGACTCTGATGAATATATCAAACTTATAAATGAAGCTTCTGACATAGATACAAATATCGAGATGCTCGGTGCAGCAAAAATAGATGAACAGATCGAAAGGACATTGTCCGGACTTGGATTTAAACCCGGAGATCTTGCCCGCCAGACAAAGGAATTCAGCGGCGGATGGCGGATGAGAATAGAGCTTGCAAAGATCCTTCTTCAGCGTCCTGATCTGCTTCTCCTTGATGAACCAACAAATCATCTGGATATTGAATCCATACAATGGATGGAAGAATTTCTTTTAGATTATAGCGGAGCTGTGATCTTGATCTCGCATGACAGGGCTTTTCTAAATAATATTATCAGCCGGACCATCGAGATCTCTCTGAGCAAAATATATGATTACAGGGTCCCTTATTCAAAATATATAGTACTCCGGGAGGAACACAGATCGCAGCAACTCGCGGCTTATAAGAATCAGCAAAAATCAATAGCTGATACAAATAGATTTATCGAACGTTTCAGGTATAAAGCCACCAAAGCTACTCAGGTCCAATCAAGAATCAAGCATCTTGAGAAATTGGAGCGCATCGAAATAGACGAAGAAGATACTTCTTTGATCCGGATCAGGTTTCCGGCTGCCCCCCGCTCCGGTAGTATTATCTTTAATGCGAAGGGCCTCTCAAAAAGTTATGGCGGAGAGAATGTGCTCGACAGTATCGACTTTATTATAAGCAGAGGTGAGAGGATCGCATTTATCGGTAAAAATGGTGAAGGCAAGACGACTCTTTCCAGGATACTTGTGAGTGACCTTGACTTTAAGGGCAGCCTGAAAGTGGGCCATAATGTTAAAATAGGTTATTTTGCACAAAATCAGGATGAACTTCTGGATGAGGAACTCAGTGTTATAGAGACAATCGATAGAGCGTCATCGGGAGAAACCGGGACAAGATTAAGATCTCTGCTTGGCGCTTTTCTTTTCAGGGATGATGATATTGATAAAAAAGTTAAAGTTCTTTCCGGCGGAGAGAGGTCAAGACTGGCGCTGATAAAGCTCCTTCTTGAACCATTCAATGTGCTTGTGCTGGATGAACCCACGAATCACCTGGATCTGCGGTCAAAAGACATACTAAAGAAAGCCCTTCAAAACTTTTCCGGCACATTGATATTAGTATCGCATGACCGGGAATTTCTTGACGGCCTGGTCGATAATGTCTATGAATTCAGGGATCATAAAATAAGTAAATATGCCGGAAGTATCTATGATTTCCTTGAAAAAAAGAAGATAGATTCACTCCGCCAGCTTGAGAGCAAAAAAGGTGAAGTAGACAGCAAGACCCGGAAAGAACAAATATCTCCCGGAAAAGACGGCTATCTCGAAAAGAAAGCATTCATGAAAACATTGAGAAAAATAACAAAAGAAATCACCGGCTGCGAAAGCAGTATCGAGCATCTTGAAAATGAATTAAAAAAATTAACTGACCGGTTCAAATCTCCGGAAAACCTGGCCGGAGATCTAAACGACAACTCTCTCTTCTTAAAATATGAAAAACAAAAAAATGAGCTTGACCTGGAGATGAAAAAGTGGGAACAGCTCCTTAAGCAGCTTGCAAAGCTTAAAAAAAGCAAGTACTACCCAACATCATAAAAAAGCTTATCTAGTAAAACAAAATCTGCTTTATATCTGGTAAAATATGGTGAATAACTACAAAAGGTGATTTCTATTTACTAAGTTATAGCTATTCAGTTTAGTTATTCAAAAAGCTTTTTATTTTTTCCTTTACCTTTTCGTATGTAGGCACTCTTGAGAGGGTAACCCCGCCTGTCTTCTCAGTAAGAATAGAGGAAGCAGCCGAGGCATAGAGTCCTGATCCGTATAAATCTTTGGTTTTTAAATATTCTGATAGAAATGCGGCACAATATACATCACCTGCACCTGTAGTATCAACTGTTTTAGTTTTAAATACAGGAATTTCAATAAGATCTTTGCCATTTGAAATTACCGATCCTTTTTCACCTGAAGTTATTATTACAATTTCAGCTCCCCACTTATGAAGAATTTTAATTGCTTTCCCATAAGAAACTTTATCTTTAAATAAATAAAAGCAGTCTTCAAGACTTGCCTTTACTATATTAAATTTAGACACAATATCTTTGACAAGCCTTTTATCTTTTTTACTTCCAGTAGATGGATGCATAGTTGAAACTGTGCCGCCAAATCCTCCCAAATCTGTCATCATTAATTTATTTAATTTTTTAAGCTTAGAGATTGTTTTAAGAGGAACCTCAAAATCCATTGGGCAGATAAAAAATGCTTGAGAATCCAGATACTCCTGGGGTATATCTTTAAATAAAATATCTGGTGCTACTTTTTCATAAGAAACTTTTTTATTACCAACTTTATCATAGGTTAATTTAGTTGACCTTGAATTATCTTCCTTTATACATACTCCCTTTGTGTCAACTCCTGACTCAATAATAGGTTTAACAATATAAAAAGGCATGTCTTTTCCAATTGCTGTTGCTAAACCAGTTTTAGTATCAAGTGAGCTTGCAGCAACTGAAGAATAAGCAGCAGGGCTTCCAAGTACTGGGCCAATAACTTCACCATTATTCAAATAAATTGTTTCTATCATTATATGGCCAATTATGATTAAATCTAGCTTTAACATTTTCACTCAATAAACTCCTTTACAGTCTCAATATGAGGTTTGCATCTATGCTATCCTCTCTTTTTATAATATATTACTATTTATAATAGATTTTCATTAATTTAATTTTACGGATAAATGTCTTAAGTTTACAGCTTCCGCAACTCTTCCTACGCCCAAGATATTGGCTGCGGCCCTCATATTTACTTTTCTCTTTTTATGTATGTCATGCACTTCCAAAGAAGCTTTCTCCCTTCAAAATTCTTATAAAAAATATAGCCTGACGAAATAGCATCATTCTATTTAGCTATTGTCCTATTCTCTCTAAATTTTGAATAGAAATTTAAAAAGCCAACAAAGATAATTAATAAAAATAAAGTTATCAAATCTATATACATCACACTTTCTACAGACAGCTTTTCTGAAAAATATCCTATTGTATAATGAAAGATTATCATAGCTATATAAGCAAAACTAAAAATTAATGTGGAGATAGAACCTGTATAATCAGGTTTTACTTTCACACTAAGCGATAAGGTCATTTCAAAAAGACCTATAATATTGTAGCCAAATAAAAATATAAAAATAATTTTAAAAATTAAACTATCTGCAAA